>CAZIZD010000160.1:0-5185 GCA_964543615.1 uncultured Alcaligenaceae bacterium
GAACATGCGGCAGAGCTACGCACGCGCGATCCCCAAGGCCTGGCGGCACACCGCCAAGCTGTTCGAGGCATTGGGCGATCCGCACCGGCAGCGCATCCTCCTCATGTTCGACCCGGGCGAGGAGCTCACGGTGGGACAGATCGTCGCGGCCTCCACGCTCTCGCGCTCCGCCGTGGCCCATCACCTCAAGGTGCTGCGCGAGGCGGGCGTCCTGCACGCGCAGAAGGTGGGCAAGGAGGTCTGGTACCGCACCGATCCGCAGTCGGTGCGCGAGGCCCTGTCGGCGGTGATGGATTACCTCTCGGAGATGTGATGCGCCCCGGATCACGAGCCGGCCCCGCGCCGGCACGCCCTCTCGGCAATAATGGCGGCAGCCCGATGCGCCCGGTGTCCCGGACGCGCGCGGCCCTCGGGAACTGACATGGCCGCGACAAGCAACCAATTCCAACTCCTGCGCGAGCGGCGGTTCGCGCCGTTCTTCTGGACGCAGTTCCTCGGCGCGGCCAACGACAACGTTTACAAGAATGCGCTCGTCATCTTCGTCGCGTACCACGCCGCCGCAGGCTCCACGCTCGATGCCAACACGCTGGTCAACCTCGCGGCCGGTCTCTTCATCCTGCCCTTCGTCGTGCTGTCGGCCACCGCCGGCCAGGTGGCCGACAAATACGAGAAGTCGCGGCTCATCCGCTTCATCAAGGTGCTCGAGATCGCGATCATGGCGATCGGCGCGGTTGGCTTCTACCTGCACAGCCTCATCTTGCTGTTCGTCGCGCTGCTCCTCATGGGCGTGCACTCGACGATGTTCGGCCCCGTGAAGTACGCGATCCTTCCGCAATCGCTGCGGCCCGAGGAGCTGGTCGGCGGCAACGGCATGGTCGAGATGGGCACGTTCGTCGCGATCCTGCTCGGCACGATCGCGGGCGGCGTGCTCGTCGCGATCCCGGGCGTGGGTCCGCTGCTGGCGGGTGCGGTGGCCATCGCGGTGGCCGTGGCCGGATGGCTCGTGAGCCGCGGCATCCCGGTCACGCCGGCGGTGGCCCCTGACCTCGCGATCAACTGGAATCCCGTCACCGAGTCGTGGAAGAACCTGCGCTTTGCGTACGGCACGCGCGTGCTGTGGCTGTCGATGCTCGGCATATCCTGGTTCTGGTTCTATGGCGCCACGTTCCTCACGCAGTTCCCGAACTTCGCCAAGAACGTGCTGGGAGGCGACGAGCACGTCGTCACCCTGCTGCTCGCGCTCTTCTCCTTGGGCATCGGCGCGGGCTCTCTCCTTTGCGAGCGCCTGTCGGGACACAAGGTCGAGATCGGGCTCGTCCCCTTCGGCTCGATCGGGCTTTCGCTGTTTGCGCTCGACCTGTGGCTCGCCACGCGATCGATGCACGCGACGGGCCTCGCGGGCATCGCGGACTTCCTGCGCGAGCCGGGGCACCTGCGCGTCGTGGCGGACCTCGTGCTGATCGGCCTCTTCGGCGGCTTCTACATCGTGCCGCTCTATGCGCTGGTGCAGGAGCGCTCGGAGCCCGCGTACCGCTCGCGCATCATCGCCGCCAACAACATCCTCAACGCGATCTTCATGGTCGCGTCGGCGGGGCTCGCGATCGCGCTGCTCGGCGCAGGCCTCTCGATCCCGCAGCTGTTCCTCGTCACCGGCATCCTCAACGCGGTCGTCGCGATCTACATCTACGGACTCGTGCCCGAGTTCCTGATGCGCTTCCTCGCGTGGATCCTCATCCACACGATGTACCGCGTGAAGAAGGAAGGTCTCGACAACGTGCCGGAGTCGGGGGCCTGCATCGTCGTCTGCAACCACGTGAGCTACGTCGATGCGATCGTGATCGCGGCATGCGTGCGCAGGCCGATTCGTTTCGTCATGGACCACCGCATCTTTCGCAACCCGCTGCTCAACTGGCTCTTCCGCACCATGCAGGCCATTCCGGTGGCGTCGGGACGCGTCGACCCCGCGCTCAAGGAGAAGGCCTTCGAGACGACGGCGACGGCGTTGCGTGCGGGCGAGATCGTCGGCATCTTTCCCGAAGGGTCGCTCACCGCCGACGGCGAGCTCGCCCCGTTTCGTCCCGGCCTCGAGCGCATGATCGCGGACACTCCGGTTCCGGTTGTCCCCATGGCCCTGCGCGGCCTCTGGGGAAGCTTCTTCAGCCGCGCCGCCGACGGCAAGGCCATGCGCCGCATGCGCGGGGTGTTCTCGCGCATCGCGATCGTCGCGGCGCCGCCCATTCCCCCGGACCGCGTCACGCTCGAGGGCCTGCAGGCGCAGGTGCTCGCGATGCGCGGCGACGCGCGCTGACGCGAAGGAACATCCATGATCATCGCGCTCGGCATCGTCATCGGTTTCATCGTGGGCGCCCTGGCGCTCGGCTGGGCAGGCGGCATCGCCGGCGCCTTCACGGGATTCATCGTCGCGCTCGCCATACGCTCGCGCCGGCAGGCGCAGGCGCGTGCCGGCGCCGTCACGGTGGGGACGGGACGTTCGCCTGCCGTGGCGCCGTGGCCGCGCCAACAGCGATCGAGGCGCGCCTCGCGGCCATCGAGCGAAGGCTCGCCGCCCTGGAAGGCCATCTCGCCGCGCCGGGAAGTGCCGCGCAGCCGGCGGCATCGGCGCCTTCGCAACCGTCGTCCTTCGCCGTTCCCGATCCTTCGACGCCGCACGCGCACGTGCCACCAGGCTTCGCGCGAACGCCCGAAGGCACGATGGAGCCCGTCGCCCCGGCCCGTGAAGCGCTCTCGGTGCCGCTGCACGAGGCGCGCATCGCGGAGGCCTCCGTGCCTCCCGTCGAGCCGCCGCGCGCGTCCGTGCCCGCGCATGCGCCTGCCTCGCCGAATCCGCTGTGGGCGTGGTTCACCTCGGGCAACGTGCTGACGCGCATCGGCGTGGTCGCGCTTTTCTTCGGCATCGGCTTCCTGCTCAAGTACCTGGCGGAGATCGTCACCGTCTCCATCGAGGTCAAGCTCTTCGCCGTTGCCATCGTCGGCGCTGCCCTCGTGCTGGTTGGTGCGCGCCTTGCGCGCTCGCGTCCCGGCTACGGCCTCTCGCTCGAGGGCGCGGGTGCAGGCGTGCTGTATCTCACGACGTTCGCTGCCTTCCGTCTCTACGACGTGCTGCCGGCCACGGCGGCGTTCGTGCTGCTGGTGGCCATCGCAGCGCTCACCGTGTGGATGGCGGTCCGCGAGGACTCGCAGCCGCTCGCGGCGCTCGCGGTTGCGGGCGGATTCCTCGCGCCCTTCCTGGTCGCCACCACGCCGGGCGAACCCGCGATGCTCTTCGGCTACTTCCTCGTGCTCAACGCCGCGATCCTCGCGCTGGCGCTGGTGCGCGCCTGGCGTGCGCTCAACGTCCTCGGCTTCGTGTTCACGTTCGTGCTCGCCGTGTTCTGGGGAGAGCGCTACTACCGGCCCGAGCATTTCGCGACCGTCGAGCCCTTCCTCGCGGTCTTCTTCGCGTTCTACGTGGCCATCGCGGTGCTCTACGCCAAGCGCGGCGCGCTCGTCGCCAAGGCGCCGGTCGACGGCATCCTCGTGTTCGGCGTTCCGATGGTCGCGCTTGCGCTTCAGGCGGCGATCGTCCACGACACGCGCTACGGCGTCGCGTACAGCGCCCTCGCGATGGCAGCGGTGTATGCCGCCCTATGGTTTGCGTTGCACCGGCGACCCGAGCCGGGCCTCGTGCTCCTGTCGAAGGCGTTCTTCGCCCTCGCGGTGGTGCTCGCCACCATCGCGGTTCCGTTCGCGGCCGATCCGCAGTGGACGTCCGCGTGGTGGGCGCTCGAGTCCGCGGCGGTCTACTGGATCGGGTGCCGCCAGAAGCAGGTGATCGCGCGCGGCTTCGCACTCCTCCTGCAAGTGGGCGCGGCGCTCGCATTCGCCAACGGCGACTTCGACGCCGGCGGACGGATGTTCCTCAACGCGACGTTCTTCGGCAGCGTCCTGGTGGCGCTCGCCGCGTTCGCCACGGCCTTCGTCGCGGAGCGCCATCGCGACGACATCACGAAGTTCGAGCGGACGCTCATGCCATTCCTCATGGTGTGGGGCACGCTGTGGTGGTACGGGGCGGGCGCCAACGAGCTCGGCCGCGAAGTGCCGGACGCGATCCAGGGCAACGCGATCCTCGGTTACGTCGTCGCGAGCGTCGTCGCGGCGCTGGCGTTGCGTGGGCCGTTGCGCTGGCCGCAGCTCGCGTGGGTGGGAGCGGGACTCCTGCCCATGATGGCGCTGGTCGCGCTCTACGACTGGGATCGCCAGCGCAGCACGCTCATTGCCTACGGTTGGGCGGTGTGGCCGCTCGCGTGGATCGTGCACTGGCGCATGCTGCGCGCGGCCGACGGGCTGCGCGAAGGCGCCGCGCGTCCTGAGCGTATCGCGTCGTTCCTGCGTTTCTCGCACGCGGCTTCCGCCATCGCGCTCGTCGCATGGTCCGCATGGGAGGCGAGCGAGTGGGTCGGCCGCCTGTTCCCCATCGGCACGGTGTGGGTCGCGTGCGCCGCGGCTCTGCCCGCGATCGCGTATCTCCTCGGCGTGACCGCGTGCCGGACATCCGGGGCGTGGCCCATGCGCGAGTACGGCGAGGCCTACGCGCGCACGGCGGGCACGGCGATCGCGGCGCTCCTCGGCGCGTGGTTCTGCATCGTCAACGTCATCTCGCCCGGCAGCGCGGCGCCGCTGCCTTACGTGCCGCTCCTCAACCCGCTCGACCTCACGCTCGTGCTCGCCCTGACCGCCATCTTCGTCTGGGCACAGCGCACGCAGCAGGTCGAGGAGCGCACGCTCTACGCGTGGTTCGGCATCGCGCTGTTCGTGTTCGTCAACGCGATCGTGTTCCGCTCCGTGCATCACTGGCTCGGGGTTCCGTGGCGGACCGGCGCGCTCTTCGCGAGCAAGCCGCTGCAGGCCGCGCTCACGCTCACGTGGACCGCGACCGCGCTGCCGCTCATGCTGATCGCGACGCGCCGCGCCATCCGTCCGTTGTGGATGACCGGCGCGGCCCTGCTCGCCGTCGTCGTGGTCAAGCTATTCGCGGTCGACTTGAGCTCGCTTGCCGGCTTGCCGCGCATCGTCGCGTTCCTGGGCGTGGGCGCGCTGTTGCTCGTGATCGGCTATCTCGCGCCGCTGCCCCCGGCCAGGGCCGACGAGCCGCGATGATCGACGCGCGCGCCCAGGAGAGCGGGCG
>CAZIZD010000160.1:5195-9571 GCA_964543615.1 uncultured Alcaligenaceae bacterium
GCGTCGCGGTCGCAATGCTAAACTCGACCGCATGTCCGGCAACACTTTCGGAACGCTGTTCTCGTTCACCTCGTTCGGCGAGTCGCACGGACCGGCGATCGGCTGCGTGGTGGACGGCTGCCCGCCTGGCCTTTCACTCGCCGAGAGCGACATCCAGGCCGAGCTCGACCGCCGCCGCCCCGGCACGTCGCGGCACGTCACGCAACGGCGCGAGCCCGACACCGTCGAGATACTCTCGGGCGTGTTCGAGGGACGCACGACCGGCACGCCGGTGGCGCTCCTGATCCGCAACGTCGATGCGCGCAGCAAGGACTACGGCAACATCGCCGACACGTTCCGCCCGGGACACGCCGACTACACGTACTGGCAGAAGTACGGCATACGCGACTACCGCGGCGGCGGCCGGCAGTCCGCGCGCGAGACCGCCGTGCGCGTGGCGGCGGGTGCCATCGCGAAGAAGTGGCTGCACGAGCGCTACGGCGTGTCGATCCGCGGCCACATGACGCAGCTCGGACCCAACGTCATTCCGTTCGAGAGTTTCGATCACGTCGAAGCCAATCCCTTCTTCGCGGCCAACGCGTCGATGGTGGCGGAGCTCGAGACCTTCATGGACAAGCTTCGCAAGTCCGGCGACTCGGTGGGCGCGAAGATCGAGGTCGTCGCGAGCGGCGTGCCGGTCGGCTGGGGCGAGCCCATCTACGGCAAGCTCGACGCCGACCTCGCCTCCGCGATGATGGGCATCAACGCGGTGAAGGGTGTCGAGATCGGCGCGGGATTCGACGCCGTCGCGCAGCGCGGCACCCAGCATTCCGACGAGATGACGCCGGAAGGGTTCCTGAGCAACCACGCGGGCGGGATCCTCGGTGGCATCTCCACGGGGCAGGACGTCGTCGTGCGCATCGCGGTCAAGCCGACGTCGTCGATCCGCCTCGACCGGCACTCGATCGACAAGTCCGGCAATCCCGTCATCGTCAACACGCACGGCCGTCACGATCCGTGCGTGGGCATTCGTGCCACTCCCATCGCCGAGGCGATGATGGCAGTCGTGCTCATGGATCATGCGTTGCGGCACCGGGCGCAGAACGCCGATGTCGCGGTAGCGACGCCACGCATCGCCGCACAGGCGCCGACGGACGTCGCCGCGAAGCACGCGCGGCGTCCTCCGGTCGACGATCCCGATCCGGACGAAGCCTAGGTCCTGGTCTTGCCGATCGTCGCGTCGGCGCCGCCGCGCGCGAAGGTGAGCCCCACGCGATCGCCCGCGGCCACTTGCGAAGCATCGCTCACGATCGCACCGTCGGCCGTCGCCACGATCGCGTAGCCGCGGGTCAGCACCGATTCGGGACTGAGATGCGCGAGGTTCTGCGCGAGCGCCGCGACGCGCTGCGCCGCGGGAAATGGCGCACGCAACTCGCGCACCAGCCGGCGCGTGGCGCCGTCGAAGGCCACGCGGCGGCGGTCGGCGGACGCGCGCGCTGCCTGCGCAAGGCGGGTCGCAAGCTCGTTCACGCGCGAGCGCTGTTGCGCGACGCGGGCGGCGGGATGGACGAGGCGCCGCATCGCATGATCGAGCCGCTGCTCGCGCGCTTGCAGCGCGTGCACCGCCGCGCGATCGAGTCCACGGAAGAGGCGCCGAAGCTCGCCGGACAGTGCGTGCCGGTCGGGCGCAACGAGCGCCGCCGCTGCGGTGGGCGTGGGGGCGCGCACGTCTGCCACGAAGTCGCAGATGGTGAAGTCCGTCTCATGACCCACCCCCGACACCACGGGCAGCGCGGACTCGAACACCGCACGCGCGACGACCTCCTCGTTGAACGACCAGAGGTCCTCGATGGACCCGCCGCCGCGGGCGACGATCAGAACGTCGACCTCGGCCCGCGCATTGGCGGCCCGGATGGCCCGCGCGATCTCGGCGGCTGCATCGGTGCCCTGCACGGGCGTCGGATAGATCACCACGCGCAGGGCGGGCCAGCGCCGGCGCAGGGTGGTGAGCACGTCACGCAGCGCCGCGGCCCGCGGCGACGTGACGATGCCGACGGTGCGCGGAAAGGCGGGCAGCGCTCGCTTGCGCGCCGGCGCGAAGAGGCCTTCCGCTTCGAGTCTCGCCTTGAGTTGCGCGAAGCGCTCGTAGAGAACGCCAACCCCCGCGAGCCGAAGGGCATCGACGTTGAGCTGGAACTCGCCGCGCGGCTCGTATAGCGTCGCGGTGGCCCGCACCTCGACGCTCATGCCGTCCTTGAGCGAGAACGTGAGATGCTGGTTGCGCGTGCGATACATCACGCACTGGACCTGCGCCTGCGCATCCTTGAGCCGGAAGTAGAGATGACCGGACGGCGCCTTGGAGCAGCCCGAGACCTCGCCGCCGATCCACGTCAGGGCGACCTGCCGCTCCAGGAGCTGCCGGGCCTGCGAGACGTAGACGGACACGGGGACCACCGGCGGACCGCGTCGTGCAGGTGCGGCGGCAGTAAGTTCATCCTTTAGCGAGCTTAAGAATTATTGGAAGAGATCCCCGTTCATCCGGTTCGACGCCGCAGGCGCAGCATGGGTTTTGTCAAGGACAAGCGCCCGTCATCGCGCCGTCGCAGGACTGCAACATCGATGTCATGTGAAGGCCCGGAACGCACTGGGAGCGCTCACCGGCAGACGCAGTAAGTGATTGTTTTGGCAATGGGAAGCGGCGAACAAAAAATGGCCAGCGCAACGAATTCCCGTTTGCCGGCGCGACTTAGCGCTCGAATTTACAAGATATGCACACCACTATCCACAGGATTTGTGGACAACGCGAGCACGGCGCTCGCGGCGCCCCCGCCGGAAGCCGCGACTGGCGCGGTTTTCCGGGGATGCGCGCGATTTACCCGGAGGGCGCGGGTGACGCCCGGGGACCGGTTCGCTTAGAATGGATGATTCCCTGTTGCTGTTCATGAACAAAAGCGAAATGCATGCTGCGCCGCCGCAAGCTGTCGAGGTCGAGAGCCCGCGCTCGAAGCCCGCAAAAGCCGACGGTGCGGTCCCTGCGCCCAACTTCCTCCGTGCGATCGTCGCGGACGATCTTCGTACCGGCAAACACGGCGGCCGCGTCGTCACGCGGTTTCCGCCCGAGCCCAACGGCTACCTGCACTACGGCCACGCCAAGTCGATCATCCTGAATTTCGGCCTCGCCGCCGAGAACGGCGGCCGTTGCCACCTCCGGTACGACGACACCAACCCGCTCAAGGAAGAGGTCGAGTACGAGGATGCGATCGCCGAGTCGGTGCGCTGGCTGGGCTACGACTGGGGCAAGCATCGCTATCACGCCTCGGACTACTACGACGACCTCTACCGCTTTGCCGAGTGGTTCATCGAGCAGGGGCTTGCGTACGTGGACAGCCAGTCGGCGGAGGAGATGCGCGCCACGCGCGGAACGCTGACCGAGCCGGGCATCGACAGCCCGTACCGCAAGCGCAGCGTCGCCGAGAATCTCGATCTCTTCCGCCGCATGCGCGCGGGCGAGTTCCCGGACGGCGCACACGTGCTGCGCCTCAAGATCGACATGGCGAGCCCGAACGTGAACATGCGGGACCCCGCGATCTACCGCATCCGCCACGCGTCGCATCACCGCACCGGCGGCAAGTGGTGCATCTACCCGCTGTACGACTACACCCATTGCATCAGCGATGCGCTGGAGCGCATCACGCACTCGATCTGCACGCTCGAGTTCCAGGATCACCGGCCGCTCTACGACTGGGTGATCGACAGGCTCGCCGACGGAGGCATGCTCGAGCGGCCTCTGCCGCAGCAGTTCGAGTTCGCGCGCCTCAACCTCACGTACGTGGTGCTGTCCAAGCGCCGCCTCATCGAGCTCGTCGCCAAGAAGTTCGTCGACGGCTGGGACGACCCGCGCATGCCCACGCTCGTGGGCGCGCGCCGGCGCGGCTTCACGCCGGAGGGATTCCGCCTCATGGCGGAGCGCATCGGAGTCTCCAAGGCCGACTCGTGGATCGACATGAGCGTGCTCGAGGACTGCATGCGCGACGACCTCAATGCGCGTGCCGAGCGGCGCATCGCCGTGCTCGACCCGGTGAAGCTCGTGATCGACAACTATCCCGAGGGGCAGAGCGAGGATTGCTTCGCCCCCAATCATCCGCACAAGCCCGAGCTCGGCCGCCGCGCGCTGCCGCTCACCCGCGAGCTGTGGATCGATCGCGACGACTATAGCGAGTCGCCGCCCAAGGGCTATTTCCGCCTCACGCCGGGTGCCGAGGTGCGGCTTCGCTACGGCTACATCGTCAGGTGCACGGGCGCGGTGAAGGACGCCGGCGGCAACGTCACCGAGGTGCATTGCACCTACGACCCGGACACGCGCAGCGGCACGCCGGGCGCCGACGCGCGCAAGGTCA
>CAZIZD010000161.1:0-236 GCA_964543615.1 uncultured Alcaligenaceae bacterium
GGAGATCAACTTCATCCCGTTGATCGACGTCCTGCTCGTCATCCTGATCTTCCTCATGGTGACGACCACGTACCAGCGTGTCGCCGAGCTGCAGATCACGCTCCCCGAAGCGGACGCGGATGCGGCGAAGCAGCGGCCGAAGGAAGTCAACGTCGGCATCGACGCGCAGGGCCGCTACGTGGTGGACAAGAGCGTGTTCACGTTCTCGAGCGTCACCGCCCTCGCCGACATCCTGC
>CAZIZD010000161.1:246-9254 GCA_964543615.1 uncultured Alcaligenaceae bacterium
GCCGCGCGGCGGGCGACGCGAAGGACCCCGTGATCATCATCAACGCCGACGCCAACGCGACGCACCAGTCGGTGATCCACGTGATGGAGGCCGCGCGCCAGGCAGGCCTCATCCACATCACGTTCGCGACGCAGACTCCCGGCAAGTAGCGTGAAGTGAGCTTCACGGAGCGCGTCGTTGCCGCGTGGTACGAGCCGCGGCCGACGTTCGCGGCGTGGCTCGCGTGGCCGCTGTCGCTGGTCTTTGGCTTGGTCGCGCGCCTGCGCCGCGCCATGCACGCTCGGGGCCTGATCCGCGTCGAGCGCCTGCCCGTTCCGGTGGTCGTGGTCGGCAACATCACGGCCGGCGGCGCGGGCAAGACGCCGCTCGTCATCGCACTCGCCGAGGCGCTGCGCGCGCGGGGCTTCCACCCGGGAATCGTCAGCCGCGGCCACGGCGGCGCCGGACGCGTCGAAGCGGTGCGGCCGGACACCGATCCTGCGATCGCGGGCGACGAGCCGCCGATCATCGCGGCGGCGGGATTTCCGGTCTGGATCGGGCGCAGGCGCGCGGAGGCCGGCCGGGCGCTGCTCGCCGCCCATCCTTCCTGCGACGTGGTGATCTGCGACGACGGATTGCAGCACTACGCGCTCGCGCGCGACGTCGAGATCTGCGTGATCGACGGCACGCGCGGGCTCGGCAACGGCCTGCTCATGCCCGCGGGACCGCTGCGCGAGCCTTCTTCACGGCTCGCCGAGGTCGACGCCGTCGTGCGCCTCGTTGCGGACGCGCCGCGCGACGGCGCGCCCCGCGACGGGCGTTCGACCTTCATGGCGCACGAGCCCTTGCCCTGGCGCAACGTGCGCGAACCGCAGCGCACCGACGACTCGGCGCGCTTCCACGGCGCGGGCGTCCACGCCGTGGCAGGCATCGGCCATCCGCAGCGCTTCTTCGCGATGCTGCGCGCGCTCGGGATCGCTGCGGTCGAGCATCCGTTCCCGGATCATCATCCCTTCGCGGCGGGCGACCTCGACTTTCCCGGCGCGACGGCCATCCTGATGACCCAGAAGGACGCGGTAAAATGCGTTTGCCGACGCGCGTTGCTGGTACCTGCCGATACGTGCGGTCGTCGATCCCTCCCTCGTCGCCTTCGTGGAAGAGAAGATCCGTGGACCCCAAGCTGCTTGAGCTTCTCGTGTGCCCCGTAACCAAGGGCCCCCTTCTTTACGACCGCGAGCGCCAGGAGCTCGTGTCGAAATCGGCGCGGCTCGCCTATCCCATTCGCGATGGCATCCCCGTGATGCTCGAGGAGGAGGCGCGGCGGCTCGCGCCGGAAGAGTTCGAGAAGCAGTGAACGAGTGTGCGATGCCGTTGAACGGGTGATCGGGTGAACGAGTGAAGGCGCCGGGCACAGTGCCTCCGTCGAGCGTGCTGGCCACCGGCGACGGGGGCACTGCACCCGTTCACCTGTCTTGGCTATGACATTCACCATCCTGATCCCCGCGCGCTACGCCTCCACGCGCCTCCCGGGGAAACCGCTCGCCGACATCGCCGGCAAGCCGATGGTCGTGCGGGTCGCCGAGCGCGCGATGCAGAGCGACGCGGCGCACGTGGTCGTCGCCACCGACAACACGAGGGTGCGCGAGGCGTGCGAGCGCCACGGGGTGCGCGTGTGCATGACGCGCGAGGATCATCCCACGGGCACCGACCGTCTCGCCGAGGCCGCGGATCTCCTCGGCCTGCGCGACGACGACATCGTCGTGAACGTGCAGGGCGACGAGCCGCTGCTCGATCCCATGCTCATGAATCACATGGCGGCGCTGCTCGACGAGCGGCGCGACGCCGCCATTGCCACCGCGTGCCACCCCATCGACGACGTCGCGGAGGCGTTCGCGCCGAACGTCGTGAAGGTGGTGCTCGATGCCAAGGGATATGCCATGTATTTCAGCCGCGCGACCATTCCATGGGCGCGCGACGCGTTCGCGATCTCGCGCGACGCGCTGCCCGAAGGCCTGCCCCTGTACCGCCACTACGGCCTCTATGCCTACCGTACGTCGTTCCTGCGCGCCTATCCCACGCTTTCGCCGGCGCCGGTCGAGCGTTTCGAGGCGCTCGAGCAGCTGCGCGCCCTTTGGCATGGCTACCGCATCGTCGTCGACGTCACGCACGGCACGCCCGCGCCGGGCATCGACACGCCGGAGGACCTCGAGCGCGTGCAAGCGATTTTCGCGGCGCCTGCCCCATAATCGAATGAAACCGAGGAGCACGACATGCGATTGATTCTGCTGGGCCCCCCCGGGGCCGGTAAGGGAACGCAGGCGACGTTCGTCAAGGAGGCGTTCGGCATTCCGCAGATCTCCACCGGCGACATGCTGCGCGCCGCGGTGAAGGCGGGCACGCCGCTCGGACTTGCCGCCAAGAAGATCATGGACAGCGGTGCGCTCGTCTCGGACGACATCATCATCGGCCTCGTCCGCGACCGGCTGAAGGAGCCCGACTGCGCCAAGGGCTATCTCTTCGACGGGTTCCCGCGCACGATCCCGCAGGCGGAGGCGATGAAGAACGCGGGCGTTCCGATCGACTACGTGCTCGAGATCGACGTGCCCGATTCCGCCATCGTCGAGCGCATGAGCGGCCGCCGCGTGCACGTCGCGTCGGGCCGCACGTATCACGTGAAGTTCAATCCGCCGAAGGTCGCGGGCAAGGACGACGCCACCGGCGAGGACCTGATCCAGCGCGACGACGACCGCGAGGAGACGGTGAAGAACCGCCTCGACGTCTACCACTCGCAGACCGAGCCCCTGGTTGCGTACTACAACCAATGGGCCGCCACCGGCGACGCGCGCGCGCCCAAGTATCGCAAGGTCAACGGCCTTGCGAGCGTCGACGCGGTGCGCGACGCCTGCATCGCCGCGCTGCGGTCCTAGTGAGCCCGCCGGGCGAACGGGAGCCGGATCGCGGCGGCGCGCAGGATAGCCTTGCGCCGCTCGTCAGCGTCGTCGTGCGCAGCACGGCGCGGCCCACGCTTGCCGCCGCGCTCGACGCGATCGCCGCGCAGGATCACGGCAACGTCGAGATCGTCGTGGTCGGTGCGAGCGGCGCCTCGCATCCCCTTCCGCCCCAGCGCGCAGGAGACGTTCCTGTCCGCTTCGCCGCGAGCGACATCCCGCTCTCGCGTCCGCGCGCCGCCAACGCCGGCCTCGACGCGGCGCAGGGCCACTACGTCACCTTCCTCGACGACGACGACACGATGCTGCCCGGCCACGTCTCGGGGCTGGTGGCCGGCTTGCGCGATGGCGCGGGGGTCGTGCACTCGTATTCGCGCGCGGTGTTCCGCGACGGGCGCAGCGAGCGCATCGGCCGCCCGGTGGCCCTGCTGCAGCTCTTCGAGCGCAGCTTCATCCACCTCTCGGCGGCGCTCGTGACGCGATCGCTCGTCCTCGAAGGATGCCGCTTCGACCCGCAGTTCGAGATCCTCGAGGACTGGGACTGGTTCCTCACGCTCGCGCAGCGCACGCGCTTCGCGTTCCTTCCGCGCGAGACGTTCGAGTGGCGCGCCGAGGCGGGCGACTCCGGGGCGGGCGGCGGCGACAACCGCGACAACGCGCGCTTCGCGCACTTCCGCGACCTCGTCTACGCCAAGTGGGGGCCGGCACGCGACGCCCTCGTCGACCGCGTGCAGCCGCGATTGCAGGAAGCCGCGGCGGCAGCGCAGCGCGGCGACTTCGCGAGCGCGGAGGCCGCGTGCCGCGACGTGCTCGAGTTCAGCCAGAACGACCCGTTCGCGCTCAACCTGCTCGCGATGATCGAGCGCGCGACGGGACGGCTCGCCGATGCGCGCGCGACGCAGGCGCTGGCCGTGGACGTGCGGCCGGGGGATCCCGACCTCGTCTACAATCTCGCGCAGTTGTGCCGGGAGGCGGGCGACATGAGCGAGGCGCGCAGGTTCGCGGCGCACGCGCTGTCGCTGGCGCCCGGCGTGTCCAAATATCGCGCCCTCGCAGGCGCGCTCGGGTGATCCCATGCCAAGTTCCGCACGCAACGCGTTCTACGCGCAATCCGGGGGCGTCACGGCCGTCATCAACGCAAGCGCCGCCGGCGTCATCGAGACCGCGCGCAAGCACAAGGGCAAGATCGGCAAGGTCTACGCCGGCCGCAACGGCATCATCGGCGCGCTGACCGAGGACCTCATCGACACGAGCCGCGAGCCGGCGCGCGCGATCGCGGCGCTGCGCTACACGCCGTCGGGCGCGTTCGGCTCATGCCGCTACAAGCTCAAGGGCCTCGAGGAGAACCGCGCGCAGTACGAGCGGCTCATGGAGGTTTTTCGCGCGCACGACATCGGCTACTTCTTCTACAACGGCGGCAACGACTCCGCGGACACGTGCCTCAAGGTGGCGCAGATGGCCGAGAAGATGGGCTATCCGCTGCGCGCGATCCACGTGCCCAAGACGGTCGACAACGACCTGCCCATCACCGACAACTGCCCCGGCTTCGGCTCGGTCGCCAAGTACGTCGCGACCTCCATGCGCGAGGCCGCATTCGACGTCGCGTCGATGGCGAAGACGTCGACCAAGGTGTTCGTGCTCGAGGTGATGGGCCGGCACGCGGGCTGGATCACGGCGGCCGTCGGCATGGCCGACAGCGCCGACACGCCGATTCCGCTCGTGCTGCTGTTTCCCGAGATTCCGTTCGACGAAGCGACGTTCCTCGCCGCGGTCGACGCCAAGGTGAAGGCGCACGGCTACTGCTGCATCGGCGTCTCGGAAGGCCTCCAGGACGCGAAAGGCAATCTCATGGCGGAGGCAGGCACGCGTGACGCGTTCGGTCACGCCCAGCTCGGCGGCGTGGGTCCGCTCATCGCGTCGATGGTCAAGGACAAGCTCAAGTACAAATACCACTGGGCCGTGGCCGATTACCTGCAGCGCGCCGCGCGCCACCTCGCGTCGAAGACCGACGTCGACCAGTCTTACGCCGCGGGCAAGGCCGCGGTCGAGATGGCCATCGCCGGGCGCAACGCCGTCATGCCCGCGATCACGCGCATCTCGGACAAGCCCTACAAGTGGAAGATCACCGAAGCGCCGCTGTCGAAGGTCGCCAACGTCGAGAAGATGCTGCCGCGCGACTACATCACGAAGGACGGCTACGGCATCACGGCGAAGGCGCGCGCGTATCTCGGGCCTCTCATGAAGGGCGAGGATCCACCGCCGTTCAAGGACGGGCTGCCGCAATACGTGCGGCTGAAGAACCTCGCGGTGCCGAAGAAGCTCAAGACGCCGTTCGATATCTAGCGGGCAGTCGTCACGACGCCACGTACCGAGGAGAGCCACATGTCCCATCCGCACGTCGTCGACTATTACTTCGCGACCATCTCGCCCTGGATGTACCTCGGGCACGCGCGCTTCACCGCGCTGGTGGGCGAGCACCGCGCAACCGTGCACGTGAAGCCCGTGAACCTGGGCGAGGTCTTTCCCGTGTCGGGCGGGCTGCCGCTGTCCAAGCGCGCGCCGCAGCGCCAGGCCTACCGCCTGGTCGAGCTCGAACGGTGGCGCAAGCACCTCGGCGTCCCGCTCAACCTGCATCCCCAATTCTTTCCCGCGAACGGCGATCTCGCGGCCCGGTGGATCATTGCGGCCGGGGAAGTGAGCCAGGACCAGGCGATGGCGCTGACCGGTGCGATCGGGCACGCGCTGTGGGCCGAAGACCGCGACATCGCCGACGCAAAGACGCTTGCCGTGGTCGCGCACGGCATCGGGCTCGACGCGCAAAGCCTGTCCGATCGCGCGTCGACGGACGCGATCGCCGATCGCTATGCCTCCAATACGAAGGAGGCGATCGACCGCGGCGTCTTCGGGGCGCCGACGTACCTCGTCGACGGCGAAATGTTCTGGGGCCAGGACCGACTCGACTTCGTGGCCCGAAAACTGGCAAAATAGCGTGTTTTTCGCGGCAGCCTCGAGGTGGGGCCGCCGCGGGGCACGGGGAAGGAATACGTTTCGCGCGCCGCGGCAGTCGCAAAGGGCGCGCTGAAGCGCGCGACGGGCGCCCGGCCACGAAGGCGCACGAGCGAATCCGGTTCAGCCACTTTTTCAGGGAGCATCCAAGCCATGTCCACAGGACTCATCTTCGCGCTCGTTTGCGCGGTGGCGGCGATCGTCTACGGCGTCATCTCCATCAGCTGGATCATGAGCAAGCCCGCGGGCAACGCGCGCATGCAGGAGATTGCCGCAGCGATCCAGGCCGGCGCCAAGGCGTATCTCAACCGCCAGTACACGACCATCGGCATCGTCGGCATCATTCTGTTCGTCGTCATCTGGTGGGCGCTCGGCGCGCGGACGGCGGGAGGCTTCCTCGTCGGCGCGGTGCTCTCGGGCCTCGCGGGCTACATCGGCATGAACGTGTCGGTGCGCTCCAACGTTCGCACGGCGGAAGCCGCGCGCACTGGGCTCAACGAGGCGCTGGCGGTCGCGTTCCGCGGCGGCGCGATCACCGGCATGCTGGTGGTCGGCCTGGGCCTCCTCGGCGTCGCCGGCTTCTACTGGTTCCTCATCGGATCGGCGCAGTGGGCGCCCAATCCGACCAAGGACAGCCTGCATCACATCATTCAGCCGCTGGTCGGCCTCGCGTTCGGCGGCTCGCTGATCTCGATCTTCGCGCGTCTTGGCGGCGGCATCTTCACCAAGGGCGCGGACGTCGGCGCCGACCTGGTCGGCAAGGTGGAAGCGGGTATCCCCGAAGACGACCCGCGCAACCCGGCGGTGATCGCGGACAACGTGGGCGATAACGTCGGCGACTGCGCGGGCATGGCGGCCGACCTCTTCGAGACGTACGCGGTGACCATCGTCGCGACCATGCTGCTGGGCGCGCTGCTGCTGCCCACCGTGGCCGCGGACGCGGTGCTGTATCCGCTCGTGCTCGGCGGATTCTCGATCCTCGCGTCGATCGTGGGCTGCTACTTCGTCAAGGCCTCGCCCGGCGGCAAGATCATGAACGCCCTGTACAAGGGCCTCGCGGTCGCGGGCGTCATCTCCGCAGTCGGGTTCTGGTTCATCACCGACCGCATGACCGGCAGCTTCGCCGCGGCCGATCCGTTGCTCACGCCGATCCGCATCTTCGGCGCCGCGATGGTCGGCCTCGTGCTGACTGCGCTGATGGTGATCATCACCGAGTACTACACCGGCACCGACTTCAAGCCCGTCCGCCACGTGGCGCAGGCGTCGACGACCGGACACGGCACCAACATCATCGCCGGCCTCGGCGTCTCGATGCGCGCCACCGCCTGGCCGGTGCTCGCGGTGTGCGGCGCGATCCTCGCGTCCTTCTGGCTGGCGGGCCTGTACGGCATCGCGATTGCTGCCACGTCCATGCTGTCGATGGCGGGCATCATCGTCGCGCTCGACGCGTACGGTCCCATCACCGACAACGCGGGCGGCATCGCCGAGATGGCCGAGCTCCCCGACTCCGTGCGCGCGATCACCGATCCGCTGGACGCCGTGGGCAACACGACCAAGGCCGTCACCAAGGGCTACGCCATCGGCTCCGCGGGCCTCGCCGCACTGGTGCTCTTCGCCGACTACACGCACGCGCTCGAAACCGCGAACCTCGCGACCACGTTCGACCTGTCCAACCACATGGTCATCGTCGGTCTCTTCATCGGCGGTCTCATTCCCTACCTCTTCGGCGCCATGGCGATGGAAGCGGTGGGACGCGCGGCGGGCTCGGTCGTGATCGAGGTGCGCCGCCAGTTCAAGGAGATCAAGGGCATCATGGAAGGGACGGCCAAGCCGGAGTACGGCGTGGCGGTCGACATGCTGACCAAGGCGGCGATCAAGGAAATGATCGTGCCGTCGCTCCTGCCGGTGCTCGTCCCGGTCGTGGTGGGCCTGGCACTCGGTCCGCAGGCGCTGGGCGGCCTGCTGATGGGCACGATCATCACGGGCCTCTTCGTCGCGATCTCGATGACCACCGGCGGTGGCGCGTGGGACAACGCGAAGAAGTACATCGAGGACGGTCACTTCGGCGGCAAGGGTTCGGAGGCGCACAAGGCGGCGGTCACCGGCGACACGGTGGGCGACCCGTACAAGGACACGGCCGGCCCGGCGGTGAACCCGCTCATCAAGATCATCAACATCGTCGCGCTGTTGATCGTGCCGCTGCTCGCCACGTGGTACGGCGGCAAGGCCAACACGACGCCGTCCGCGGCGCCCAAGGCCGCTGCGGTGGCGCCCGCTGCCGCACCCGCTGCCGCCCCGGCGGCCACGGCAGCCGCACCGGCGGCAGCGCCGGTCGCGATCGTCGCCATCGAGGTGGTGAAGCTCTACTTCGACAGCGGCAAGGCCGATCTTCCCGCGGATGCCGCGGCCAAGCTCGCACCGCTCGCAGACAAGGCGAAGGCCGGCGGCCAGAAGGTGAAGGTCTCGGGCTATCACGACGCGACCGGCAGTGTCGAGCAGAACCAGGAGCTCGCGAAGCAGCGCGCGATGAAGGTGCGCGATCAGCTCAAGACCGCAGGCATCGCCGAGGACAAGATCGAGCTCGCCAAGCCCGAGCTCACGCAGGGCTCCGGCGATGCCGCCGAAGCGCGCCGCGTGGAGATCATCCTGGTCAAGTAACGCGAGGCGGCATCGGAAAAGGGCAGCGCATAGCGCTGCCCTTTTCTTTTGCGGTCACGCGCGCGCGATGCGGGAGCGTCCGAGCGTGAACGCGAGCGCAATGCCGATCAGCGATGCGCTGCCGGTCACGGCCCATGTGAGCTGCCACCCGCCGCTCGCGGCGGCGACCCACGCCACCAGCGGAGGCCCTGCGAACTGACCGGCGCAGGAGAGCTGTTGCATGAGGCCGACCGACGTCGACACGGCCTGCGGGCCGGGCGCGAGCCGGTCGGGCGCCGCGTGCAGCGACGCGCGCGTGGTGTCGATCGCCGCGTGCAGCGCCTCGACGCCGACCCGCGTCCCGACCGCGGGCGCGAGGCTCTCGGCCCCCCAGTGGTGGAACGTGCGCTCGAGCGCCGCCCACAGGAGACCCTCTTT
>CAZIZD010000161.1:9264-9528 GCA_964543615.1 uncultured Alcaligenaceae bacterium
TCGACCGCCATCGAGAAGAGCACGCCGTGAATGAGGCCGCCCGCGCACGAAAGCACGACGACCGCGATGAAGCGCATCGGGAGCGGCCCCGGCACGCCGAATGCGACGACGGCGCACACGATCATCGTCGCGAACGCCGCGGCCAGCACGCGCTCGGGACGCGCGCCGCTATGCAGGAGCCGTCCCGCGGCGCTGTTGCCGATCGCGTTTGCCGGATTCCGGAACGGCATGGGCGCTCAAGGCAGCCGCGCTCCTCCAGTTGGG
>CAZIZD010000162.1:0-9514 GCA_964543615.1 uncultured Alcaligenaceae bacterium
CGTCATCTCGCCGACGATGCGCTCGAACGCATCCTTCGTCACGTGCGCCGAGGGGGACGCGGCCGCCCATGCGGTGCCCGGCGTGCGATGTCCCGCGGCGTCGAGCGCGGCCAGCGCGCCCGTGGCCGGGATGTTGGCGCCGTCGAGGCGCGGCGCGATCGCGTCGCCCAGCTGGAGCGGCGGCCAGCTGCCGCCCTGCGCGAAAGCGTTATAGTCCGCCTTGGTCGGCGCGAAGGTGTTGGTTTCGTGCTGGAAACCACCGATGGCAATCACGCTCATGGCGCACAGTTCCGAAGGGACGATCCCGGGCGGACGAATCTAGCACAGTGAACGGACCTCTTTGGACATGGGACGCCGCGGACCTGGCCGCGGCCATCCGCAAGCGCGAGGTGAGCGCACGCGAGGCCGTCTCCGCGTGCGTGGCGCGCATGCACGACGTCAATCCGCGTCTCAATGCGGTGGTGGTCGACCTCTCCGAAGAGGCGCTGGCACTTGCGTCGCGCGCCGACGAGGCACTCGCCCGCGGCGATCCCGTCGGTCCGCTGCACGGCGTGCCGGTCACCACCAAGGAGAACGTCGACCAGGAAGGCTGCGCCACCACCAATGGCGTGGTGGCGTACCGCGACCTCGTCGCGCGCAGCGACAGCCCGGTCGTGGCCAATCTGCGCACGGCGGGCGCGATCGTCATCGGCCGCACCAACACGCCGGCGATGAGCTTTCGCATCGACACCGTCAATGACCTGCGCGGGCGCACCTACAGCCCGTGGTCGCGCGGGCACACGCCGGGCGGCAGCAGCGGCGGCGCATCGTCGTCGGTGGCCGCGGGCATCACGCCGATCGCGCAGGGCAACGACATCGCGGGCTCGGTGCGTTATCCCGCGTTCTGCACCGGCATCGCCGGATTGCGCCCGTCGTTCGGGCGCATCCCAGCGTACAACGCGACGGCCGCGCGCGAGCGCGCGATCTCCGCGCAATTGATGGCGGCGCAGGGGCCGCTGGCGCGCTCGGTGCGCGACGTGCGCCTCGCGCTCGCTGCGATGGCGCAGCACGATCCGCGCGATCCGTGGTGGACGCCGGCGCCGCTCCTGGGTCCCGACGCCCCGAAGCGCGTCGCCATCGTCGACGCGGCGGAGGACTTGGGCGGAATTCCTCCGGGTCCCGCGATGCAGAGCGCGTTGCAGCACGCCGCGCAAGCGCTCTCCGACGCGGGCTACGAGGTCGTGCGCGACAAGACGCCGGGATTCGCGCGCGCGTTCGAGCTCTGGTTCGAGATGCTCGTGCCCGAGTTCCGGCACTTCATGCGCGCGGACTTCGAGCGCGACGGTGACGAGGGCCTGCGCCGCGCGCTCGCCTACATGCTCGACCACGTGCCCGCGCGCGATGCGCCGTCGCACCTGCGTGCGCTGTCGGAACGCACGCGCGTGATCCGCGACTGGAACCTCTTCTTCGAGCACACGCCGCTCGTGCTGACCGTCGTGTGCACCGAGCCGCCCTATGCGCACGGCTTCGACGTCGAGAGCACGGAACGCTCGATTCGCGTCTGGCGCGAAGCCTCGACCCTGATGGCCGTGCCCGTGCTGGGCCTGCCGGGCATTGCGGTGCCCACGGGCACCGCTGATGGCCTGCCCGTGGGCGTGCAGATCGTCGGGCCGCGATTCCGCGAGGACCTAGTACTCGAAGCGGCGGAGGCGATCGAGGCGCGCACGCCCAAGCTCGTGCCGGTCGATCCGCGGTAGCTGCGCTTCGGCAATGGAACGCCTGCCAACCGGCAACGTCACGTTCCTCTTCACCGACCTCGAGGACAGCACGCGCCTGTGGGAGCTTCACGGGCAGGCGATGCGCGACGCGCTGCTCCGCCACGACGCGATCATGCAGGAAGCCATCGAGGCGCATGGCGGAACGTTGGTGAAGCACACGGGGGATGGCGTGTGCGCGGTGTTCCCGGAGGCGCGCGAGGCGGCCGCGGCGTGCCTGGCCGCGCAACGGGCCTTGCTCGCGGCCAGCGACGGCGAGGTCGCGTTGCGCTCGCGCATGGCGATCTACACCGGCGTCGCGGAACTGCAGGGCAGCGACTATCGCGGCCCGGTGCTCAATCGCGCGGCCCGGCTCATGGCGGCTGCGCACGGCGGCCAGGTGCTCATGTCCCAGTCGGCGCGCGCGGCGGTCGGCGGAGGACTCCCCGAGGGCGCGTACGCACGCGACCTCGGACTTCGCCGGTTGCGAGACGTCCCCGAGACCGAGCGGGTGTTCCAGCTCGTGGCGGATGGCTTGCGCTCGGAGTTCCCGCCGTTGCGAACGCTCGACATTCGCAAGCTCGCCGTGCCCTCGCCCCCCGGCGAGCTCATCGGCCGCGCGCGGGAGCTCGCCGCGGTGGCGCACCTCTTTCGGCACGGCCGGGCGCGGCTCGTCACGCTCACGGGTCCCGGGGGAATCGGAAAGTCACGGCTGTCGATCGAGATCGCACGCAAGTTGGTCGACGACTACACCGACGGGGCGATCTTCGTGGCGCTTGCGTCGGTTGCCAGCGCCGATGCGGTCCCGCACGCCATCGCGCAGGCGCTGGAGGTGCGCGAGAGCGCCGGCGAGGCGCCGTCGCAGGCGATCTGCGCTGCGCTTCGCGACCGGAACCTGTTGCTCGTGCTCGACAACTTCGAGCAGGTCGTCGACGCGGCACCGCTGGTCGGCACCCTGCTGGAAGCGGCGCCGCGGCTCCATGTGCTGGCCACGAGCCGGGAGCGCCTGCACCTGTCGTGCGAACGCGAGCATGCGTTGGCGCCGATGAGCGAGGACGACGCAATCGCGCTCTTCGTGGCGCGCGCGCAGGCCATCAAGCCCGGGCTGCGCCTGCAGGCGGGCAATGCACGCGCCGTGGCCGAGATCTGCCGCCGCGTCGACGGCCTTCCCCTCGCCATCGAGCTCGCCGCGGCGCGCGTACGTATCCTGTCGCTACCGCGCATTCGCGCCGAGCTCGATGCGAGCTTGCGCTTCCTCGTGGGCGGCGCACGCGACCTACCGGAGCGCCATCGCACGCTGCGGGCGACTATCGACTGGAGCTTTCGGCTGCTCGATGCCCATGAACAGGCGCTGTTCCGCAGGTTCTCGATCTTCGCCGACGGCGCGACGCTCGATGCGGTCGAGGCGGCATGCCGCGGTTCGCGCGACACGACACTCACGCTCGAGTCCCTCGTCGCCAAGAGCCTCGTGCGCACCGATGACGGCGACGATCCCCGATTCTCGATGCTGGAGACCATCCGGGAGTTCGCGCGCGAGGCACTGAAAGCGAGCGGCGAGGCCGAGGCGGTCGCCGAAGCACATGCGGAGCACTTCGCGCACATTGCGGACGAGCTTCATGCGCATCGCAAGGATCCGGGCGAAATCGCGTGGATCCGCCGCCTCGAGCGGGACCACGAGAACCTCCGCTCGGCGCTGGCGTGGACGGCGGCCACAGGCAACGCGGCGCGCGGCACACGCATGTGCAAGTCGCTTTTCGCCTTCTGGACCACGCGCGGACATCTCGCCGAGGGCCGGCGCTGGTGCGCGCGCATGCTCGAGCTTCCGACGGCCGACGCCGCTGGCTTCGATCGCGTGGCGACCATGCACGCCCTGGCCGTGCTCGCGGCGCGGCAGGGCGATTACGAGGCGGCTCGGCCGCTGTTCGAGCGCAGCGCCGCGGCGCTGCGCGAAGGCGGTCGCCTCGAGCCCGCTGCCAATGCGTTGAACAACCTGGGCAACGTGCTCCTCCACACCGGCGACCTCGCGGGCTCCCGGCGGGCATACGAGGAGAGTCTCGCGATCAAGCGCGAGCTTGGCGCCCCGGTGGGGATGACCCTTTCCAACCTTGCCAATGTGCTGAACGACGACGGCGATCCCGCGGGCGCTCGCGCATTGCTCGAAGAGGCACTGCGGCAATGTCGCGCCCACGACGACTTGCGCGGCGCCGCCAACGCGCAGAGCAGCCTTGCGGGAGTGTTGCTGCTCATGGGCGACCGCGAGGCGGCGCGCGCCAGCTGCGACGACGCCCTCGCGATCTTCCGGGGCCTGGAGGCGAAGGGGCAGCTGGCCGAGGTGCTCGCGGCGCGTGGCGATGTCGCGCTGGAGGACGGCGATCTTGCGCTGGCGCGCCAATGCTACGTGGAAGCGCTTGCCATCGCTGTCGAGATAGGCGAGCGTCGCGCTGCCTCGTTCGCCCTCGAATCGTTCGCGAAGCTCGCCAGCGCGACGGGCAATCCCCTGGTCGCGGCCCGCAACCTGGGCGCTGCCCGCCGGATCCGCGACGAGATCGGGATGGTGCAGGGGGGAGACGCAGGGTCGCTCGTCGAGGCCGTCCGCGCGTCCTGCGGTGACGCAGCCGCCTTCGACGACGCGTGGCGTGCCGGACTGAACGCACCGCTCGAGTCTGCGGTCGATTTCGCGCTCCGCAGCTCCACTTAATTTGCTCTCGACCCGGCGCTTCGTTGCCGTGACCGGACAGCCGTCACCATCCCGAGGATGAAAGCCAAGTTCGCCACGCTGTTCGAGCAGCGCGAGCCACCGCTTCATCGCCTCGCGAGCGTACGCGCGAGACGCCCCACACCTTCGGCAAGGCGCGCCTCGTCGGCGGCGAAGCACCAGCGCACGTAGCCTTCGCCCTCGGGGCCGAAGGCGCGGCCGGGCGCGAGCCCGAGCCGGGCCTCGTGCACGAGGCGCTTGCAGAACGCGAGGCTGTCGCTCAATCCTTCGACGCGGAAGAACGCGTACATCGCACCTGCGGGTGGCGCGACCTGCACGCCGGGCAACGCCGCGAGCGCGCCGACGAGGTAGTCGCGCGCACGCAGGAACCGCTCGCGGGTGTGCGCGACCGTGGGCTCGCCGTGCGCGATGGCCGCCACGCCCGCGTGCTGCACGAATGCGGGCGAGCACGACGTGTTGTACTCGATGAGCTTGCCCAGATCGGGCATGAGCGCGCGCGGCGCGACGATCCAGCCCAGGCGCCATCCCGTCATGAGCCACGACTTGGAGAAGCTGTTGGTGCTCACCACGCGCTCCTCGGGGTCGGCGATATCGAGAAAGGACGGCGCCGCGGCCGCGTCCTCGCGGTAATAGAGCCGCTCGTAGACGTCGTCGGCGACGAGCCACGTGCCGTGGAGGCGGCATCGCTCGAGGATCGCGCGCTGCTCGCCGCGCGTGAGCGTCCAACCGGTCGGATTGTTGGGCGAGTTGACGAGCAGCACGCGCGTCTCGGGCGTGAGCGCCGCAAAGAGCCGGTCGAGGTCGAGCGACCACACGCCGTCGCGGCAGGCGAGCGGCACGCACTCGACATTCGCCGACAGGATCTTCGGGATCTCCACGAGGTTGGGCCACAAGGGCGTGACCACGACGACGCGATCGCCGGGCGCGACGAGCGCCTCGACGGTGAGCATGAGCGCGGACATGCCCGACGCGGTCACCGCGACGTTGTCCTGCGTCGTCGGCCGGTGCAGGCGCGTGAGGTAGGAGGCGATCGCCTCGCGCAGCGGCGGGATGCCGAAGTTCTGCGTATAGAACGTCTCGCCGCGCGCGAGCGAAGCCGCACCCGCGTCGCGGATGAACGCGGGTGTCACCTCGTCCGGCTCGCCGAACCAGAACGCGAGCACGTCCGGATCGCCCATGCCTTCGTTGGCAACCTCGCGTATGAGCGAGGCCGCGAGAGCGCGCACGCCGGGCCGGGCGTTGGTGTCGAATGGGAAGCGTATGTCGTTCATGCGCGGACTCGGGTGGACCTATACTGCATGCGCACCGGCCATCGCGCGCGGTGCCCGGTTCGAGGCGTCGTTCCCCGCTATCATTGCACGATGCGGGGAGACACCCGCTGCGGAAAGTCACAACAAGGGGAGGCACCATGGACGTCTACGGCATCACCAATTGCGACACGGTCAAGGAAGCGAGGCAGTGGCTGGCGCAGCGCGGCGTGTCGCATCGTTTCGTGGACTTCAAGAAGACGCCTCCCACCCGCGAGAAGCTCGCTGCATGGTGCGCGGCGGCAGGCTGGCAGACGCTCCTCAACCGGCGCGGCACGACGTGGAAGAAGCTCGAGCCCGAAGCGCAGGCGCGCGTCGTCGACGAGCCAAGCGCAATCCAGCTGATGGTCGCCAATCCCACCGCCATCCGGCGGCCGGTGGTCGAGTCCGCCGAGGGGATCCTCGTGGGCTTCGATCCGGGCGAGTGGGAGCGCGCATTCCCGGGATGAGGTCCTTGTCGCGAGGGCGAGTGCCATGATGTCGCGAAGGCGAGTGCCATGATGTCGCGGAGCCGAACGCCATGAAGTCCGTCGTGTGGAGCGTCGCCGGGATCATCCTGTGCGGCGGCGTGGGCGCGCTGTGCGGATGGCTTCTCACGCAGGCGCTCGGCCTCACGGGCGCGTGGGCCGCGATCCTCGCCGCGATCGTGGCCATGGTGATCGCCACCGCAGCGTGGGCCGGGATCACCACGCTCCTGCGCAAGCTCGGCATCCTGCAATGAACGCGGAGCAAGGGGCGTCGTTCGCGCGGCGCCTGCTCGAAGCCTTCGACGACGGAGCTTCGCTCGCGCCCATCAGCGCTTCGCATCCGGACTTCGACGTCGCGGCGGCGTACCGCGTGCTGCACGAGTTCGAGCGCCTGCGTGTCGCGCGCGGATGGAAGCCGGTGGGCCGCAAGATCGGATTCACCAATCGCACGCTGTGGGCGCGCTACGGCGTCGATCGTCCCATGTGGGCGCACGTGTGGGCGCAGACCGTGACCGACGCGCGAGACGGCGTCGCCATGCTATCCCTCGAGCGCAGCACCGAGCCGCGCATCGAGCCGGAGGTCGTGTTCGGCCTTCGCGGTCCCGTGCCGGTGGGCGCCGATGCGCGCGCCGTCCTCGCGGCCGTCGCATGGATCGCGCCTGGTTTCGAGATCGTGCAGTCGCCGTTTCCCGGCTGGAAGTTCACGTCGGCCGACTGCACCGCGGCGTACGGGCTGCATCGCGCGCTGGTGGTGGGGACGCGCGTCGCGCTGTCCGATGCGCAGCGGGATGCCTGTGCCGTGGCCCTGCCGTCGTTCACGCTCACCCTGCGCCGCGGGGATGCAGTGATCGAGCGCGGCGCCGGCGCGAACGTGCTCGACAGTCCCGCCCTCGCGCTCGGCCACCTCGCCACCGTGCTGGCCGGCCAGCCGGACATGCCCGGACTGCGGGCAGGCGAGATCGTCACCACCGGGACCCTCACCGACGCATGGCCGGCGCGGCCCGGCGAGGCGTGGTCGAGCGACTACGGCGTGCTTGGCATCCCCGGGATGACGCTGCGGCTAATCTAGGGATCCGTCGGAAGCGGCGTACAATCGCCGCTTTTTTCCGGAACCTTGTCCATGCTCCGCTCCCTTGCGCTCGTCCTCTCTACCGCCGCCCTCACCCTCGGTCTCGCCGCCTGCGCGAGCGATTCCAGCAACACGAACAGCGCCAGCAGCGGAGGCAACCGGACGCTCGAGGACACCAACTTCCGTGTCGGCAGCCGCATCCCCATCAAGGATCCGGTGTCGGCCTCGCCCACCGGAACGGTGAGCCCCTCGGCAACCGGCGCGCCCCAGCGCATCAACTAGCGAGGCGAACCGCGCGTCACGCAGTCCAGCGCGTCGCCACGCTTCGGTCCATCGCCTTCCGTGCGGTCCGGCACTGGTCAGCACCCGCCGGGCCCAGGATTGCTCGCCCGCGGCGCAGTCGAATATGCCGCAATCGAGGCGTTGACGCCGCGCAATGCGCTCGCGCGGCCAGTGTGCATACTGGTTGCATTCCTCGACGACGGATGCTCCCATGACCACTGACAATATTCTTCCTCCGCCGGACCTGGGCGGGCATCACCGGAAGACCTGGGAGTCGATCTTCCGGCACCCGGTTGCGCACAATCTCGAGTGGCACGACGTGGTTTCGCTGCTCGCGGCCATTGCGCAGGTGTCCGAGGATCACAAGTCGCACGTCAAGGTGACGCGCAACGGCCATACGGTGGTTCTCCAGAAGCCGAAGCACAAGGACGTGTCCTCGGTGGACGAGGTGCTCGCCATCCGCCGCTTCCTCAACGAGTCCGCCGCCGCCGCTTCGCCGGAGCAAGGCACGCATCTCGTGGTCGTCGTCGACCACCACGAAGCCAGGATCTACCGGACGCTGATTCGCGGGTCGGTCCCCGAGAGGATCGAGCCCTACGATCCCCGCGGCTTCCTGCATCACTTGCGCAAGGAAGTGCCCGAGACCTCGGGACAGCGCGAGCCCGAGAGCCACGCCTACTACGAGGACATCGCGGAAAGGCTGCGCGGCGCCGACTCCATCCTGATCTTCGGCCGCGGCACGGGCCAGAGCAGCGCGATGGAGAAGCTCGTCGCCGACTTGCGCAAGCATCATCCCGATGTCGCGCGGAAGGTCGCCCAGTCTGCCGTGTTCGACGAGGACAAGCTCACCGCCGACGGATTGCTGGCGCGCGCGCGGGAGTTCTTCGCATCGAAGGCGGGTTGAGGCCGCGCGGCCTCGCTGGTCCGACACGGCGAGGTTGACGCAACCCGGCAGCATCGTCCATATGAATCAGCGCAGGGAGAAACCAATGAAGCAATGGATCGTCATTCTCGCCGCTTCGATGTTGGCGAGCACCGGCTGGGCCGCGCCCGGCGCGAGCGCGGCCTCCAAGGACGCCGACATGGGGTCGCTGCACGCCGGCATGGCGAAGCCGGTCGATGCCGGCAACATCAAGGTCGCCAAGGCCACCGGCCCCGATGGGCGCACGGTCGCGGAAGTCAACGCGAAGCGGACCGACCTCAAGGGCAAGCCGGTCGCAGTCCGCGGCCAGGTCGTGAAGTTCACCCCCGGCGTGATGGGCAAGAACTGGGTCCACCTGCGCGACGGGACGGGCGCGGAGTCCGATGGCAGCAACGACGTCGTCGTGACGACGCAGGACGAGACGAAGATCGGCGACGTCGTCCTGGTGAAGGGTATCGTCGCCACCGACCGCGACCTCGGGTACGGCTATAAGTACAAGGTGCTGATCGAAGAGGCGACGCTCGGGAAATGACAGCCGATTGCAAGCAGGCTCGCCCAAAGGCCACGCCCGCATCCAGAACGTCGAGCGGCTGGCGCACATGCAGGCACGAGCGGTAGCGTGAGGCCTCGACCTCGTCACGCCGCTTCGGCGACAACGACGTAACGAAGCGGCCCGCCGGGGCTCATCGCGTCGAAGGGGTAACAGGTCACCAGCGTCAGCGTGGGCACGACGGTGTCGCGCGCCAGCCGAAGCTCCCGATAGTCGGTCACGTAGGCTCCGCGCACGCGGAAGTGACGCTGCGTGCCGTCCTTGCGCTCGACGACGAGCGCGTCGCCCGGCGCGACGGTGCGCAGGAACCGGAAGTGCGTGTCGCGATGCGCGGTAATCACTGCGTTGCCGGGGTCGCCGGGCATGGCGGACCCGTCGAGATGCCCCGGACCGAAGGCAAGCGTGCGTCCCGACGCGCCCGCAAGCACGAGCACGTCGGCATCGTGACCCGGCGCGACGAGCCGCGCC
>CAZIZD010000163.1:0-9449 GCA_964543615.1 uncultured Alcaligenaceae bacterium
GTTCAAGCCGTTCGAAGGCTCGACGGAGCTCGTGCCGGGCGTGCGAGCGCTGTCTGCCTACGGGCACACGCCGGGCCACACGATCTACATGATCGAGAGCAAGGGCGACACGATGGCAGTGTTGGGCGACCTCATGCACGTGGCGGCGGTGCAGTTTCGCGATCCCGGCGTCACCATCCAGTTCGACACCGACAGCAAGCTCGCGGCCGCGGCGCGCAGAAAGGTCTACGCCGATGCGGCGAAGGGCCGCTTCTGGATCGCAGTCGCGCACGTCTCGTTCCCCGGCATCGGACACATCCGGCCCGACGGCCGGGGCTACGCGTACTACCCGGTCAACTACACGACGCCGTAGACGTGCACGACATGCTCGTGAGGCTTTACGCGCTGCCGAGCCTCGAGGAGGCGCTGGCGGCCGCGGCGGCCCACGGCATCGCGATCAGGCGCGCGATTGCGCCCGACAGGCCCCGCGTGATGGACTGGGTGCGCGCGGCCTTCCCGGGTTCCGCCGCGGAAGTCGAGACCGCCCTGGCGCTCGTTCCCGCTCCTTTGTTCATCGCACTGCACGAAGGCCGCGTCGTGGGCTTCGCGTGCCACGACGTCACCGCGAGGAATTTCTTCGGTCCCGAGGGTGTCGACCCATCGATGCGCGGCAAGGGCGTCGGACGCGCGCTGCTGCTGTCCGCATTGCACGCGATGCATGCCGGGGGTTATGCGTACGCCATCGTGGGCGGCGTCGGTCCCGCGGCGTTCTATGCGCGATGCGCCGGGGCCGTTGCCATCGAGGGATCGACGCCGGGCATCTACCGCGATCGCGCCTGATCGTCCATGCCCCTACCGGCGTGCGCAGCGGTGCGCACGCTATGATCCGGGGCATGCCGCGCCGTGCCCTCACGCTTCTCGTTGCCTGCCTGCTCGCTTCGTCGCCGGCGTTCGCCGCGGCATCTGACGCCGAGCTTCGCCGTCTCCCCCTCGTGTGGGCGCTGCCGTTCGCGGGACTTCTCGTCTCGATCGCGGTCGTTCCGCTCGTCTCCCAGGGTTTCTGGCACCGCCACTACGGCAAGTTCTCGCTCGCATGGGCGCTTGCGTTCGCAGTGCCGCTCGCGTGGCGATTCGGCATCGAGGAAGCGTGGCATCACGTCGTGCACGCCCTGCTGCTCGAGTACATCCCGTTCGTCGTGGTGCTGTTCGCGCTGTTCACCATCGCGGGCGGCATCTGCATCCACGGCCGCCTCGCGGGCACGCCCCTGCGCAACACGGGCCTCCTCGCGGGCGGCGCGACGCTCGCGAGCTTCATGGGCACGACGGGCGCCTCCATGCTGCTCATCCGCCCGCTCCTGGCCGGCAACGAGGGCCGCCTGCATCGCGTGCACGTCGTCGTGTTCTTCATCCTGCTGGTCGGCAACGTGGGAGGCGCGCTCACGCCCCTGGGCGACCCCCCGCTATTCATCGGGTACCTCAAGGGCGTCGACTTCTTCTGGCCGGCGCGCGAGCTCCTCGTGCCCACCGTGAGCCTCTGCGCAGCGCTGCTGGTGATCTTCTACGCGGTCGACACGTACTACATGCGCCGCGAGCCTCCGCATGGCGACCCGGAGCTGGTCAGGGGTCCGTTTCGCATCGAGGGCAGCATCAACTTCCTGCTGCTGGCGGGCGTGGTCGGCGCGGTGCTCATGTCCGGGATGTGGAAGTCGGACGTCACGTTCACGATCTTCGGGACGCCGGTGCGGATCCAGGCCATCGCCCGCGAGACCCTGCTCGTGCTGCTCGCGCTCGCGTCGCTGCGGCTCACGCCGCCCGCCGTACGCGAGCACAACGCCTTCCATTGGGAGCCCATCGTCGAGGTGGCGAAACTGTTCGCGGGCATCTTCGTCACCATCGTGCCACTGATCGCGATGCTGCAGGCGGGACGCGACGGCGCCCTCGCGCCCGTGCTGGAGCTCTTCGCGGGCGAGAGCGGTCAGCCGAGCAACATGGCCATCTACTGGGCCACCGGCCTCTTCTCCGCGATCCTCGACAACGCGCCGACGTATCTCGTGTTCTTCAATCTCGCCGGCGGCGATGCGGCGACGCTCATGGGTCCGCGAAGCGCCACGCTGGCGGCCATCTCGATGGGCGCCGTGTACTTCGGCGCGCTGACATATATCGGCAACGCGCCCAACTTCATGATCAAGGCGATTGCCGAGGACCGTGGTGTGCGGATGCCGTCGTTCTTCGCGTACCTCGCGATTTCCGCGCTGGTGCTAGGCACGCTGGTGGCGATCATCGGCTTCGCGATGTTCGGCTGAGGCTTCAGCCGATCAACAGGATGTGCACGCGATAGGGGCCATGCGCGCCGAGCACGATGGTCTGCTCGATGTCGCCGGTGCGCGACGGACCCGAGACGAGATGGATGCCGCGCGGCATGGCGGGCCGTTCGGCGCGCACCAGCGCGAACGCCTCCTCCATGCCCGGGACGATCCGGTCTGCCCGCACCACGGCGAAGTGCGTATCGGGCAGGAGCGCGGTGGCGACGGGGAACGGCTCCCCGGTCAGCAGCACGAGCGTTCCGGTCTCGGCGATCGCGCAGAACGATCCGGTGATGCCGATGCGATCGTGGCCCACGGTGGGCCGCGCCTCGATCGTAAGCCCCGCGGATCGCCAGTCGAGGTGGCCGAACTCGGGCCAGCACACGCCGCTGCGCGAGGCCTGCATCGCGAGCGAAGGAGGCAGCTTGAGCGCGTCGAGGTAGCGTCCCACGGCGACGGGAACATCGGCCGGGGAGGCGATGCGCTCGACGGTGCTGGCCATCGCGGTGGCGCGCTCGAGGAATCGCTGCACGAGGTCGGACGGCATCGCCGGCCGCGGGCCGTGCGAGTGCGCCGCGACGTAGGCCTGCGCCTCCGCGCGCGCCTTGTCGCCGGCATCGCCATGTCCGAGCGCACGCCGCACGCGTGCGAGAACGGCATCGCGCGAGGCGCGGTTCTCCGCGGCGAGATCCTTCACGCCTTGCCGCCTTTGCGCACGAAGCTCGCAAGGCGCCCGATACCCTTCTCGATCGCCTCGTTCGACGCTGCATACGAGAAACGGATGTGCTGCCCGTCGCCCGGCACGCGCCGCCCGAAGTGGATGTCGGCGAGCACCGCGATGCCCGCCTCGTGCAGCAGGCGCTTGCGGAACGCCTCGGAATCGGCGCAGCCGGTGAGCCGGCACGCCTCGGTGACGTTGGGCCACGCATAGAAGGCGCCACCCGGTGTCGCGCACGTGATGCCCGGCACGTCGTTCAGCAATCGCACGATGAGCTCGCGCCGTTCGAGGAAGCGATCGCGCATGTGATCGGCGGCATCCTGCGGACCCGAGATCGCGGCGACCGCGGCCCACTGCGAGATCTGCGACGCGCACGATTCCGTGTTGGTGATCCAGCGCGTGAACACGGGCGCAAGCGCCTTGTTGGCGACGTAACCGATGCGCCATCCGGTCATCGCCCACGTCTTGGACGCGCCGTCGCTGATGACGGTGCGCTCGAGCATCTCGGGCCGCGTGGCAAGCGAATCGAACTTGCCGTCGTAGACCAGGCGCGAGTAGATCTCGTCGGCGAAGACCCACACTTGCGGATGCCTGCGCAGGATCTCCGCGATGGCGTCGAGATCGGCGCGGCCGAGAATGCCTCCCGTGGGATTCTGCGGCGTGTTGAGGATCAAGAGGCGCGTCTTGGGCGTGATCTTGGCCTCGAGCTCCGCGGGATCGAACGCGAATCCGCGCGATTCGCGCAGGAAGATGGGCACCGGCACCGCGCCGTTGGCGAGGATCTGCGACTCGTAGATGGGAAAGCCCGGCACCGGGTAGATCACCTCGTCGCCCGCGCCGTAGTCGGTAACCGACGCGATGGTGTACGCGATGAAGGGCTTGGCGCCGGCGCCGATCACGACGTCGTCCGGCGCGATGGCAAGTCCGCGGCGCGTTCCGAGATCCTTGGCGGCCGCGGCCCGCAGCTCGTCGATGCCCGCGCTCGGCGTGTAGCCGTGACGTCCCGCGCGAATCGCCTCGATGGCGGCGTCCTGCACGTTGACGGGAGTCGGGAAGTCGGGCTGTCCGATGCAGAACGACACGATGTCCTTGCCCGCGCGGACCAGCGCGTTGACCTCGGCAAGGACGACGAAGGCGTTCTCCGTGCCGAGCGACTCGGCGCGGCGCGACAGGCGAGGCATCACGAGGTTGCTCACTGTGCGTTTCCCTTTCGCTCGCGATAGAGCTCGCGGAATGTGCGTCCTGTGGGGGCAGGCATGTCGCGTCCTTCCGTCCAGCCGTGTCCGAGCGGCAGGCGCCGGATGGTGCCGTCGCGGCCGCCCAGCTGATGCAGGAAGCGCACGCCGATGCGGCTCGCGAATGCATACAGCGCGGGCCGCTGCGCGAACCACGCCCAGAGCCTGAATGCCGCGCGCTCGCTCCACGGCCGCATGCGCTCGGCGAACTCGCGCTCGCGCAGCTTGCGCTGCAGGTCCGGCAACGGAATCTTGACGGGACACACGACGCCGCACTGGTTGCAGAAGGTGGACGCCTGGGGCAGGTCCTGCGCGTTCTCGAGGCCGACGTACATCGGCGTGAGGATCGAGCCGATGGGACCGGGATAGACCCATCCGTAGGCGTGCCCGCCGATGTTCTGGTAGACGGGGCAATGGTTCATGCACGCGCCGCAGCGGATGCAGCGCAGCGCCTCGCGCACGTCGCTGCCGAGGACGGCCGTACGCCCGCTGTCGACCAGGATGAAGTACATGTGCTCGGGGCCGTGGAGCTCGCCCGGTCCCTTGACGCCCGTGAGGATGTCGAGGTAATTCGAGATCGACTGCCCGGTCGCCGAACGCGGCAGCAGGCGCATCAGCGTGGCCACGTCTTCGAGCGTGGGCACCACCTTCTCGATACCCGAGATGGCGACGTGCACCTTCGGCAGCGAGGTCGCGAGCGTGGCGTTGCACTCGTTGGTGACGATCACCACCGAGCCCGTCTCCGCAACGAAGAAATTCCCGCCCGAGATGCCCATGTCGGCGGTGAGATAGTGCTCGCGCAGCACGCCCCGCGCCTCGAGGCACAGGTCCTCGATCACGTCCTTGCGCGGCGTGCCGTGCTTGCGCGCGAAGAGATCGGCGACCTCGTCCTTGCTCTTGTGCAGCGCGGGGCCGATGATGTGCGAAGGCGCCTCGTAGTCGTTGATCTGAAGGATGTATTCGCCGAGGTCGGTCTCCACGACCGTCATGCCCGCTCCCTCGATCGCGTGGTCGAGCCCGGACTCCTCGGACACCATCGATTTCGACTTGATGATCTTGCGCACCGCGTGGCGCGACGCGATCTCGAGCACGAGGCGGTTGACCTCCTCCGGCGTCTGCGCGAACAGCACGGTCGCGCCCCGGGCAGCCGCGTTGGCCTCGAACATCTCGATCCACGTGTCGAGGTTGTCGAGGCCGCGCTGGCGGATCGCGCGTCCCGCTTCGCGCGTGCCCTCGAAGTCGTCGAGGTCGACGAGCGATGCACGGCGCGCGGCGACGAACTTGGTCTTGAACTTGAGGAGGTTCTTCTGGAGCTGCTCGTCGCCGAGCTTGTCGTGCGCGCGCTGCTTGAAGTGCATGGAGGCGACGTGCATCAGCGTTCTCCCTGCGGCGCATCGGGCCCTGCGAGCACCTCGGCGACGTGCAGCACGCGCGTCGTGGTGTCGCCGCGCCTGCGCAGCCTGCCCTCGATGTTGAGCATGCACCCGAGGTCGCCCAGGACGACGGCGTCGGCGCCGGCCTTCGCGGCATCGGCGCACTTGTTGTCGGCGAGGCGCGCCGATATCTCGCCGAACTTGATGGAGAAGGTGCCGCCGAAGCCGCAGCACGTCTCGGGCTCGGACATTTCCTTCACCGTGAGGCCGGGCACCTTGGCGAGCAGCGCCCGCGGCTGCGACTTGATGCCCATCTCACGCAGGCCTGCGCACGAGTCGTGGTAGGTGACCGTGCCGTCGAAGCGTCCGGGCACGCTCGCGAGCTTCAGCACGTTGACCAGGAAGTCGGTGAGCTCGAACGTGCGGCCCGCGAGCGCCTGCACGCGTGCGAGCATGGCGGGATCGTCGGCGAACAGGTCGTGGTAGTGCGTGCGGATCATGCCGCTGCACGACCCGGAGGGGGCCACGAGGTAATCGCAGCCCTCGAACTCGGCGACCAGTTTGCGGGCGAGCGCGGCCGCGTCGGCACGATCCCCGGAGTTGTAGGCCGGCTGCCCGCAGCAGGTCTGCGTCGGCGGAACGAAGACCTCGGCGCCGCCGGCCTCCAGCAATCGGATCGCGGCAAAGCCGATCGAAGGCCTCATCAGGTCGACGAGGCAGGTGACGAAGAATCCGACACGCATGGAGGCCTCGCGTGAGCCCGGAACGGTCTCAATAGTACTGCGACTGGACGAGCGCGACGGCGCAGAGTCCCATCAAGGGCTGCGGCAGGATGCCGAAGAAGAGGAGCGCGATCCCGTTGGCCGACAGGAGGAAGCGCTGGTCGCCGCGGGCCTCGATGGGCGAGCGGTCGACGGGTTCGTCGAAGTACATGAGCTTGACCACGCGCAGGTAGTAGAACGCACCGATCAGCGCCGCGATCACGCCCACCACGGCGAGCCATACGAACCCGGCCTTCACGGCCGCCTGCAGCACGAGGAGCTTCGCGTAGAAGCCGATCGTGGGCGGGATGCCCGCGAGCGAGAACATGACGAGCAGCATGACGAACGCCCACCACGGCGAGCGGGCGTTGAGGCCCTTGAGGTCGTCGAGCTCCTCGGCCTCGAACCCTTGGCGCGAGAGGAGCAGGATCATGCCGAACGAGGCGAGGCTCGTGAGCACGTACGACACCATGTAGAACATCGCGGCGGAATAGCCGTTGACGTCGCCCGCCAGGAACCCCATGAGCACGTAGCCCATGTTGGCGATGGTCGAGTAGGCGAGCATGCGCTTGATGTTGGTCTGCGCGATGGCCACGATGTGCCCGATCGACACCGACAGCACGCACAGCACGATGAGCATGCCCTGCCAGCTCACCTCGGCGCCGGCGAGCGCGCCGGCGAGCAGGCGCAGCATCATCGCGAACGCCGCGAACTCGGGCGCGGTGCCGATGAAGAGCGTCATGGCGGTGGGCGCGCCCTGGTACACGTCGGGCACCCACATGTGGTACGGGACGGCGCCGAGCTTGAACGCGATGGCCGACACCACGAACACGAGGCCGAACAGGAGCAGCGTCTTGTTCTCGCTGCCGCCCAGCACCTGCTGCGCGACCTTGTCGATCTCGAGCGTGCCGGTGGCGCCGTAGATCATGGACATGCCGTAGAGCAGGAAGCCGGATGCGAGCGCACCCAGCACGAAGTACTTCATCGCGGCCTCGGCCGGCGCCACCTGGTCACGCTGCATCGCGACGAGCGCGTACAGGCACAGGGACATGAGCTCGAGCCCGAGGTAGAGCGTGAGGAAGCTGTTCGCCGTGATGAGGAGCTGCATGCCGAGCAGCGAGAACAGGATCAGCACGAACGTCTCGCCGCGGAACAGTCCGCGCGCCGCGAGGTAGCTCCGCGAGTAGAAGAGCACGAGCGACACGGCGAGGAAGCTGAAGAAGCGCAGGACGTCCGCGGCGAGGTCGTCCACCACCATGTTGTGGAAGACGTGGAGCGTGTCCTTGTCCGAAGTGCGGATGGTGACGCACGCCGCGACCAGCAGCGTGAGCTGCGACAGCCAGTAGCCCACGTGGCGGCGCTCGTCGTCCATCCAGGCGTCGACGAGCAGGACGATGCACGCGCCGACGAGGACGACGATCTCGGGCAGGACCGGCAGGAGATTGTGGGTCATGGCGGGATCGCTACAGTTTGCTGCGCGCGACGTGCGCGAGCAGGTCGACCACGGAGGCGTGCGTGACGTCGATGAAGGGACGCGGCCACAGGCCCATGATCAGCACGGTCGCGGCGAGGACGCCGAGCAGCCAGAACTCGCGGCGGGTCAAGTCCTTGAGCTCCGCGACGTGGGCATTGGCGACCTCGCCGTAGACCACGCGCTTGTACATCCAGAGGGTGTACGCCGCGCCGAGGATCAGCGACAGGCCCGCGGCAAACGCGATCCAGAAGTTGACCTTCACGGCCGCGAGGATCACGAGCCACTCGCCCACGAAACCCGAAGTCGCCGGCAGGCCGGCGTTGGCCATCGAGAAGAGCATCACGAACGCCGCGAACTTGGGCATCGTGTTGGCGACCCCCCCGAAGTCGGCGATCGCGTGGGTGTGCATGCGGTCGTAGAGCACGCCCACGCAAAGGAACATCGCCGCCGATACGAAGCCGTGCGAGATCATCTGGGCGATCGCGCCCTCGGCGCCCTGCACGCTGAACAGGAAGAAGCCCAGCGTGACGAATCCCATGTGCGAAATCGACGAGTAGGCGATGAGGCGCTTCATGTCCGCCTGGACGATCGCGACGAAGCCGATGTACACGATCGCAATGAGCGAGAGCGCGACGATGAAGCCCGACAGGTAGCGGCTCGCGTCGGGCAGGATCGGCAGGATGAACCGCGCGAAGCCGTAGGCTCCGATCTTGAGCGTGATCGCCGCGAGCACCACCGAGCCGCCGGTCGGCGCCTCCGGGTGGGCGTCGGGCAGCCACGTGTGCACCGGCCACATCGGCACCTTCACCGCGAACGCGGCGAAGAATGCGACGAAGATGAGGATCTGGGTGTGCAGCGACAGCGGAAGGTCGTACCAGTCCTGCAGGGCGAAGCTGCCGGACTTCTGGTAGAGGTAGATGAACGCCACCAGCATCAGGAGCGAGCCCAGCAGCGTGTAGAGGAAGAACTTGAACGCGGCGTAGACGCGATTCTGGCCGCCCCACACCCCGATGATGAGGTACATGGGGATCAGCATCGCCTCGAAGAACACGTAGAAGAGGATGCCGTCCAGCGACGCAAAGGCGCCGTTGATGAGCCCCGACATGATGAGGAACGCGGCCATGTACTGCGCGACGCGGACCTTGATCGCCTCCCACCCGGCCCACACGACCAGTACCGTCGTGAATGCGTTGAGGATGATGAACAGCACCGAGATGCCGTCGACGCCCAGGTGGTAGTAGATGTCGAAGTAAGGGATCCACTCCTTGCGCTCGACGAACTGCATCGCCGAAGTCGTGAGGTCGAAGTGGGTGTAGAGCGGGATCGTGACGAGGAAGGCCGCGATGGCGCCCGCGAGCGCGGTCCAGCGCGCCTTCATCGCGTCGCGCTCGCCCCCCAGCATGAGCACGGCGACGCCGGCGAGGATCGGCACCCAGATGGCGAGGGAGAGGTACGGAGTCATGTCCGGACTACCCACCAGGTCAGCAGCGCGAAGAGGCCGATGATCATCGTGAACGCGTAGTGATACACATAGCCGGACTGCACCTGCCGCAGCAGCGCCGCCCACCAGCCTACGAAGCGGGCCGAGCCGTTCACGACCCCCTCG
>CAZIZD010000164.1:0-9425 GCA_964543615.1 uncultured Alcaligenaceae bacterium
ACGCGGTGCGGCGCGCGGATGCGATGGTCGTGCCCGTATCGCCTTCCGCCTTCGACATGGGCGCTACCGCGGATTTCCTGGGCGCGATCGCCGAGTACAAGAGCATCCGCGAGGGCGGGCTGCCGGTGGGGCTCGTCGCCATGCGCGTCGACGCGCGCACGCGCGCCGCCGGCGAGCTCGACGACTTCCTGGACAAGTTCGAGTTTCCGCTGATCACGCATCTGCGCGACACGCAGGTGTACGTGTACTGCGCGCGCGACGGATACTCGGTCTTCGACCTTCCGCGCTCGCGGGGTGAGCAGGACTGGGAGCAGTGGCGGCCGTTGACGCGCTGGATCGCGAAAGCCGCCGCCGTCCGCTCCGGATGAAATCCTGAAGACGGCCCGCCCGCGGCGGGCCGTTACAATCTATTTCTTAGCGGCGTCCTTCGCGGCCTGGACGGCCTTGTCGGCGGCTTCCTTGCTCGCGTCGGTGGCCTTCGCGGCGGCGTCCTTGGTCGCATCGACGGCCTTGTTGGCCGCATCCTTGGTGGCGTCGGCCGCATCCTTCGCGGCGTCGGTCGCCTTGGCGGCAGCGTCCGTGGTGGCCGTCTTCGCAGCTTCAGCGGCCTTGGCGGCGGCTTCCTTGGTGGCCACCGCGGCCTTCTCGGCAGCCTTCTTGGCGGCTTCGGCTTCTTCCTTCGCCTTGTCGCTGCACGCGCTCATCGAAAGCGAGAGCGCCACCGCGCTCAGCATCACCATCATCGATTTCTTCATGTCGTCGATCCCCTTGAATGTTGTTGAAGCAACCTGAAATTATAGCGGATCGAGCACGATATTTTCAGCGCGCCGCGCCCGCCGGCGCTCGACAAGCGCCAGCATGACGCCGCTGCCGACGATGATGCCCATGCCCACGAAGGACCAGCGGTCCGGGATCTGCCCGAATATGGCGTAGCCGAGGATCGTGGCCCACACCACCTGCAGGTAGCTGAAGGGCGTCAGCAACGATGCCGGCGCGAGGAGGAACGCCCGCGTGATGAGCCAGTGCCCGGTGCCCGCGAACACGCCGAGGAGCAGCAGAAGGAACAGGGTGAACCCCGTGATGGGCGCGCTGCCGGCGGCGAACGGCAGCGCGAGGGTGGAGACGATCGCGCCCACCAGGGCACTGAAGAACAGCGTCGTGTGCACGGCGTCCCCGGTGACCTTGCGCGTGAGCAGCTGATAGAGCGCGTTGAAGAATGCGGCGCCGATGAGGAGCAGCGCCGCAGGATGGAACACGGCGCCGCCCGGACGCAGGAGGACGAGGATGCCCGCGAATCCGAGCCACACCGCGACCCAGCGGATGCGCGTCGGCCGCTCGCCGAGCAGCGGCTGCGCGAGGATCACGATGAAGATCGGCGCAAGGAAGCTGATCGACGAGCCTTCGGCCAGCGGCAGGTAGCGCAGCCCGCTGAAGAAGCAAACCGTCGCGGCGAAGAGGCACGCGGAGCGCATGAGCTGCAGCGCGAGGTGACGCGTGCGCCAGAAGCGCGCGCCGCCCCGGTGCCACGCAAAGGGCGTCACGACCGCCATCTGCCCCGCGTAGCGCGCCCACAGGACCAGGAACACCGAGTAGTCGCGTACGAGGTACTTCGCGGTCGCGTCCAACGCGGGGAGCATGATCCCGGCCGCGAGGAAAAGCGGCAGCGCACGGGCAAGCGCGCGCGAATGCGCCGCCGGCGAAGTCACGGTGCTGCGAGACGAGGGGAGATGCGGGCCGCGCGCTTCCCGTCGGGGAACCGCGCGGCGCTCGGGTGACGAATGGCCGCTATGCCGCCATGAGGTCGCGCAGCACGAACGGCAGGATGCCGCCGCCGTTGTAATAGTCCACCTCGATCGGCGTGTCGATGCGGCAGAGCACCGTCACCTCCTTGCGCGAGCCGTCCTTGCGGGTAACGACGAGGGTGAGCTCCTGCTGCGGACGGATGTCCTTGGGCACGACGATGTCGAACGTCTCCTCTCCCGTGATGCCGAGCGACTGCGCGGAGTCGGTGCCCTTGAACTGCAGAGGCAGCACGCCCATGCCCACGAGATTGCTGCGGTGGATGCGCTCGAAGCTGCGCGCGACGACGGCCTTGACCCCGAGGAGCTGCGTGCCCTTGGCCGCCCAGTCGCGCGAGCTGCCCGAGCCGTACTCCTCGCCGCCGAAGACGACGGTGGGCGTGCCTTGCGCGATGTAGCGCATCGCGGCGTCGTAGATGAACATCTTGTCGCCCGACGGCTGGAACAGCGTGACGCCGCCTTCCTCGCGCGAGCCGTCCGGGCGCACCGGCAGCATGAGGTTCTTGATGCGGACGTTGGCGAACGTGCCGCGCATCATCACCTCGTGGTTGCCGCGGCGCGAGCCGTAGCTGTTGAAGTCGGCCTTCTGCACGCCGTGCTCGATGAGCCACTTGCCCGCGGGCGAATTCTCCTTGATGGCGCCCGCCGGCGAAATGTGGTCGGTGGTGATCGAGTCGCCGAAGATGCCGAGCGCCCGCGCGCCCTTGATGTCGCTCGTGGCGCCCGGCTTCATCGTGAATCCGTCGAAGAACGGCGGCTTCGCGATGTACGTCGACGTCGGCCAGTTGTAGACCTGGCCCGAGACGCCGGCGATCCTGCCCCACATCGGATTGGCGTCGGCCACGTTGCCGTAGAGGCGGCGATAGACCTCGGGGTCGCGAGCGTATGGCGCAACGGCCGCGATCTCGTGCGACGTCGGCCAGATGTCCTTGAGGAACACGTCCTGCCCGTCCTTGCCCTTGCCGAGCGGCTCGCTGGTGAGATCCTTGAGCACGCTGCCGGCGATCGCGTAAGCAACCACCAGCGGCGGCGAGGCCAGGAAGTTGGCCTTGAGGTTCGGATGGATGCGTGCCTCGAAGTTGCGGTTGCCGGAGAGCACGGCTGCGCAGATGAGGTCGTTGCTGACGATCGCGTCGTTGATCTCGGGTGCCAAGTCGCCCGCGTTGCCTATGCACGTCGTGCAACCGTACGCGGCCACCGTGAATCCGAGCTGCTCGAGGTAGGGAAGGAGGCCGGCGCGCGTGAGGTATTCGGTGACCGTGCGCGATCCCGGCGCGAGAGAAGTCTTGATGTGCTTGCGCACGCGCAAGCCGCGCTCGACCGCTTTCTTGGCGAGGATGCCCGCGGCGAGCAGTACGCCCGGGTTGGACGTATTGGTGCACGACGTGATCGCGGCGATGAGCACGTCGCCGTTGCCGATCGAGACGTGCTTGCCGCCCGGCTCGCCGAACTTGTCGGGCGTGGGCCGGTTGTCGACCATCTCGACGACGTCGCGCGGCGCCCCTGGCTTGACCTGCATCGATGCGTCGTCGATGGCGCCCGCGCCGTCGGCGACGATCGGCGTCACCACACGCTTGCCCAACTCGGCCGCGGGCTTGGAGAAGCCGTTGTCAGCGGCCGGCTTGCTGTAGAGGTCCATGAACTTGGACTTGAGGCTGCCGAGCTCGATACGGTCCTGCGGGCGCTTGGGGCCCGCAAGCGACGTCTTCACCGTCGACAGGTCGAGCTTCACCACCTTCGTGTAGTCGACCTCGCCCGACCTGGGAATGCCGAACATCCCCTGCGCCTTGAAGTACGACGCGAGCGCATCGACCTCCTCGGCCGTGCGGCCGGTCGCGGCGAGATAGTCGATGGTCGCCTGGTCGACGGGGAAGAAGCCCATGGTCGCGCCGTACTCGGGCGCCATGTTGCCGATCGTGGCGCGATCGGGAACCGACAGCGACGCCGTGCCCTCCCCGAAGAACTCGACGAACTTGCCGACGACCTTCGCCTTGCGCAGCATCTCGGTGATCGTGAGCACGAGGTCGGTGGCCGTGATGCCTTCGCGCAGCTGGCCCGTGAGCTCGACGCCGATCACGTCGGGCGTGAGGAAGTACACGGGCTGGCCGAGCATCGCGGCCTCGGCCTCGATGCCGCCGACGCCCCAGGCGACCACGCCCACGCCGTTCACCATGGTGGTGTGGCTGTCGGTTCCGACGAGCGAGTCGGGATAGTAGACCCCGTCCTTCTGGAACACGCCGCGCGCGAGGTATTCGAGGTTCACCTGGTGCACGATGCCGATGCCGGGAGGCACCACGCCGAACGTGTCGAACGCCTGCATGCCCCACTTCATGAACTGGTAGCGCTCGCTGTTGCGCTCGAACTCGAGCTTCATGTTGAGGTCGAGCGCCTCCTTGGTGCCGTAATGGTCGATCATGACCGAGTGATCGACGACCAGGTCCACGGGCACCAGCGGCTCGATGAGCTTGGGATTCTTGCCCAGGTCGGCTGCGACGTTGCGCATGGCCGCGAGGTCGGCGAGCAGCGGCACGCCGGTGAAGTCCTGCAGCACCACTCGCGCCACCACGAACGGGATCTCGTCGACCCGCTCCGCGGTGGGCTTCCAGTTGGCGAGCTCGCGCACGTGCGCTTCCGTGACCTTCTTGCCGTCGCAATTGCGCAGCACGGACTCGAGCACGACGCGGATCGACACGGGGAGGCGCGATACCTTGGCGACACCCGCGCGCTCGAGTGCGGGCAGCGAGTAGTAGCGTCCGGTGGCGCCGGACGCGAGCTTGAATTGGGAGAGGGAGTCGAAGAGGTTGTGGCTCATGAAGGAATCCTTAGCGCTTTGCGATTCGATGTCTGTTCGCCCTTGGGACGGCCCTGAAGGCTCATTGCGGGGCCTTCGGGCGGGGAGCGGGTTGGGGGGTGGTCGTGGGAGCCGTCTGGGGCGCCGGGGCCGGGGCGCCCGCGCCCTTGTTGGCGGCGGCGAGGTTCCGGATGTTGAACTTCTGCCCGTTGGGTCCCACGAAGTCGCCGGGCGTCATGCCGTCGCGACAGGGACCCGTGAGCTTGCCGTCGAGGATGGTCTGCGATTCCTTGAGTCCCATGAACGGAGGGTCGTAGGTCGCGTTGATCTCGGTGCGATAGGCGGAGTCGCCCGTGAGCGTCATCACCGAGTGCGAGACGATGCGCGACTCGCCGATCTTGCATTCCGACACGCCGACGTAGCGGGCGCCGTCGCGCTTCATCTCGTTGCGCGTGCACATCTCCTTGGTCATGCCGGAGCCCATCGCCATCATGTCGCGCTGGAGCGCGTCGTCGACGCACATCGTCGACTTCTGGGGCGGTCCCTTGGCCGTGCGGCTGGTCGTGATGGTGAGCTCCCACTGGCCCGACTTGAGCTTGGGGTATTCCTGCGCCGGCGCGGCGCCGGCGAGGGCGAGGCAGGCGATGCCGATGAGAGTCTTCAAGGAGTGCCTCATGGGTTGACGAAGTAGGCGGCAGCGCGCGCGTCCAGTGCAACGCCCGCGGCGCGGGCGCGCTGGAGAGTGCTCCACGCCTGGCGGTAGGAGGCGCGGTCGTGGAGCTCGCCGTCGATGCGCAAGGGACCCCATTCGGCATCCTGCGCCGCGTGGAGGATGGACTGCGCCTTCTCGACCTCGCGCACCGCCGGGCGCATGGCGTCGACGATCGGATCGATCTGCGACGGGTGTATCGACCACATGCGAAGGTATCCGAAGTCGTCGCGCGCCCGCCGCGCGTCGCGGTAGACGACGTCCGGATCGTCGAGCGCGCGGGTCACGTTGTGCGCGGGAACCACGCCGTGCGCGAGTGCCGCAGCGGCGATCTCGCACTTGGCCCGCACGACGAGCGGATGCTCGAACTGTCCGGGCGAGACCATCGCGCCCAGCGGAATCGCGCCTTGATGCGCGCTCACGAAATCCATGAGGCCGAAGTCGAGGGACACGACGCCGGGCAGGGCGGCGATTTGCCACGCATCGTGCACGGCCCCGGGCGTCTCGATCAGCACGCTCACCGGAATGGCGCGTTTGAGGCCCAGCTGCGCCTGGCGGTCCGCGACGTGCGCGAGGAAGCGCTCGACGTCGGCGGCGCTGCCGGCCTTGGGCAGCGTGAGGAAGGCGATGCGGTCACCGGCGCCGTCGAGGAGCACGTCGGTCTCCGCCTGCCACGCCGGATGATGCACGTCGTGGACGCGTGCGCCGACGCGCGCGAAGCGGTTGTCCTCGCTGCCGATGAGGCCCGCCATCATCACCGCGTGCGCGCGCTCGCTGCCGATGGGCGCGCCATCCTCGCAATCGCACGCGATGTCGAACAGAGGTCCCCGCTCGGCCTGCAGCGCGAGCGCCTTGCGGATGAACTTCTCGCTGCCCGCGTAGTGGACGCAGGGCGGCAGCGGTGCCGGCGGCGCGTCCGCGCCGCCGTACAAGGCCTGGTGTGGTGACAATGCCATTCGCGCGAAGTCGGGCCGGCTGCGCCGGCCCGTATCAACCCAACAACGACGAAACGCCGGCGCGCTCTTCCTCGAGCTCCTTCAGCGTCGCGTTCATCTTCTCGCGCGAGAAGTCGTCGATGGGAAGGTCCAGCACCCGCGTGTATTCGCCGTTGGCCGTGGTGACCGGCACGCCGTAGATGTAGTCGCGCGGAATCTGGTAGCTGCCGTCCGAAGGCACGCCCATGGTGACCCACTTGCCGCTGGAGCCCAGCACCCAGTCGCGGACGTGATCGATGGCAGCGTTGGCGGCCGATGCCGCCGACGACAGACCGCGCGCCTCGATGATGGCGGCGCCGCGCTTGCCGACCTTGGGCATGAACACCGTCCGGTTCCACTCTTCGTCGTCGATGAGTGCCTTGAGGCTGCGGCCGCCGGCGGTGGCGAAGCGGTAATCGGGATACATCGTGGGCGAATGGTTGCCCCACACGGCGAGCTTCTCGATGTCGCCCACGGCAACCTTGGCCTTGTTGGCGAGCTGCGAGAGCGCGCGGTTGTGGTCGAGGCGCATCATCGCGGTGAAGTTCTTCGCGGGCAGCGAGGGCGCCGACTTCATCGCGATGTACGCGTTGGTGTTGGCGGGGTTGCCGACGACCAGCACCTTCACGTTGCGCGAGGCCGCGGCGTCCAGCGCCTTGCCCTGCTCGATGAAGATCTTGGCGTTCTCCATGAGAAGGTCCTTGCGCTCCATGCCGGGGCCGCGGGGACGGGCACCGACGAGGAGGGCGTAGTCCGCATCCTTGAACGCAGCCTTGGGTTCGCTCGTGCCCACCATCCCGGCGAGCAGCGGAAACGCGCAGTCCTCGAGCTCCATCATGACGCCGTTGAGCGCCGCCTGGGCCTTGTCGACGGGGAGCTCCAGGAGTTGCAGGACGACGGGCTGGTCCTTGCCGAGCATCTCGCCGGCGGCGATGCGGAACAGGAGGGCGTAGCCGATCTGGCCGGCGGCGCCCGTGACGGCGACGCGGACGGGTGGTTTCATAGTTGGAACTCCGGGTGTTGGGAGAGAACGACGCGGATCTGGAAGCTTACCGCACTGCAGCAATCGCTGCGACCGCCTGTGGGATCGTGCCCGCGGCTGCTGCAATGCGAAGCTGCATTGTAAATCCACCGTTCCCGCCTTGTCAAAGGAGTCCTATATCTTATATAAGACATAAGAGAACGATTGGTTGATGAACGATGGTTCATGCGCCGCATCTGACACGAGATGCGAGACATGTTAGACAGCGCCCGGGGACTCCGCCGATAATGGGCCGTGCCCGCAGAGACCCTACCCGCCACCCCGTCGTTCGCGCCGCTTTACCTCCAGATCAAGGCGCTCCTTTCGAAGAGCCTCGAGGCGCGCGAATGGCGGCCGGGCGAGGCGATTCCCTCGGAGATCGAGCTCGCGCGACGCTACAACGTCTCCCAGGGGACGGTACGCAAGGCGATCGACGAGCTCGCCGCAGACAACCTCGTGGTGCGCCGGCAGGGCAAAGGCACCTTCGTCGCGACCCACACCGAGGAGCGCACGTCGCTCTTCCGCTTTCTGCGCATCCGCCGCAACGACGGCGAGCCGGTCGCTCCGGTCAGCAGGCTCATCGAGGTCAAGCGGGCCAAGGCGGGGGCGGACGTTGCACGCCTTCTCGCGCTGAAGCAGGGCGACGCGGTGCTCGTGCTCCGCCGTGTGCTCGAGTATTCGGGCGAGCCCGTGGTCCTCGACGAGATCACGCTGCCTGCCGCGCTTTTCCGAGGACTCAGCAAGGCCAAGTACGACGCGTATCGCGGCTCGATGTACAGCTTCTTCGAAAGCGAGTTCGGCGTCCGCATGCTGAAGGCGCAAGAGAGGATCCGCGCGGTCGCGGCCGATGCCGCGAGCGCGCGCATCCTCGGCACGGAGGAGGGCGTGCCGCTGCTCGCGGTGGACCGGGTCACGCTCACTTATGGAGACCGGCCGGTGGAAGTGCGCCGCGGACTCTGCGTGACCCACGCGTATCACTACCTCAACGAGCTCTACTGACCGCGTCGCCTGTCAATCGTTTGCTGCCCGTCGTCACGCCGCGCGCTATAATTCTTCCGCTCTGCACAAAACCTGCGCTTTCATCACGCGCACCGGTTTCTCGACTCTTCTACTCGGATTTCCGCCCATTATGGCCGCGCTGGACCGCCCCGCCCCCAAAGCCCGCCCGGTCTATCTCAACCTGCTCGCCGTCCGGCTTCCGCTGCCCGGATTCGTGTCCATCCTGCACCGGATCTCCGGCGCGCTGCTGTTCCTGCTCGGCATCCCGGTCACGCTGTATGTCGTGCAGCAATCGCTCGCATCGCCCGACGGCTGGGCGCAGATGCGCGCGACGCTCGCGCATCCGCTGGCCAAGCTAGCCCTGATCGTGCTCGCGTGGTCCTATTTCCATCATTTCATTGCCGGCATCCGGCATCTCCTCATGGACCTGCACTGGGGCATGGATCTCAAATCGGCGCGCCAGTCGGCGGCCGTCACGCTCGTGCTCGGCCTGCTGCTCACGCTCGCAGTCGCGGTGAAGCTATGGTGATGCCGAGGCGGGTCGTCGTCGGGGCGCACTACGGCTGGCGCGACTGGCTGGTCCAGCGCATGAGCGCCGTGGTGATGGCGCTCTACACGCTGCTCGTCCTGTTCCTGCTCGTGCACCATGGCGGGCTCGATTACGCCGCATGGAAGGCCACGTTCGGCAACGAGCTCTTCCGCATCGCGTCGTTCGTGTTCATGCTGGCACTCCTGTGGCACGCGTGGGTCGGCGTCCGCAACATCGCGATGGACTACGTGAAGCCCTTCAGCGTGCGCCTTGCGTTCCAGGTGGCGGTGATCGTCGTGCTGATCGCCTACGTCGGCTGGACGATCCGCATCCTTTGGGGAGGCGCCTGACGCCATGCTTCCCGTTCGCAAATTCGACGCGATCATCGTCGGCGCCGGCGGCGCCGGGATGCGCTGCTCGCTGCAGCTCGCGGAGGCGGGCCTCTCGGTCGCGGTTCTCTCGAAGGTATTCCCCACGCGCTCGCACACGGTCGCGGCGCAGGGCGGAATAGGCGCGTCGCTCGGCAACATGTCCGAGGACAACTGGCTCTGGCACATGTACGACACCATCAAGGGGTCGGACTGGCTGGGCGACCAGGACGCG
>CAZIZD010000165.1:0-7938 GCA_964543615.1 uncultured Alcaligenaceae bacterium
CTCTTTGTGCGGGACCGCGCATGACCGGCCACTCCCCTCGGGGCAAAGCGACGGGCCGGACCCCGCGGAGTATAGACAGGTTCCTTGGCGGCAACAACGCCGACCGGGTGGATGGCGGTCCGCTACGGCCGAGGCGCCGACGTTCCGCGCGGCAGGGCCGCACGCATCCGCAATCAGGACGCCGGGAGCCTGAGCCCCGTCTCGCGCGCCAGCTGGGCCGCGACCTTGGGTTCGAACGTGACGAGATGCTCGATGATCGCCTGGGTCTTCTCGGGCTTGCCGCGGTCGTACTGCACCCGCCCGAGCTGGTACCAGCCGTACGGACTGAAGGGCTGCAGCTTGGTGTTGCGCTCCAATGGCGCGATCGCCTCGTCGAGGCGGCCCTTGCCGATGAGGCAAAGTGCCTTGCCGTAGAGGGCGCGGTCGTGATCGGGGGCGATGGCCAGCGCGCGATCGAAGGCATCCATCGCGGCCTCCGGATCGTTGAGCTCCTGCAGCAGGAATCCGCGGTCGAAGTGGCCCTCGGCGTAGTCCGGTCTTGCTGCGACCGCGCGATCGAACCAGGCGAGGGCCTCACGCCTGCGTCCCTGCCGCGCGAGCTCGAAGCCGACGCTCGCGATCACGACGGCGTCGTCCGGGCGGAGCTCGAGGGCGAGCTTGTAGAACCTGAGGGCCGTGTCGCCCTGCCCGAAGACCTTGCACCATCGGGCGAGCTCGACGTAGAGCCAGCGGAGGATCGCGTTCATGGAAGGACCCTCCGCACTTCCTGCTGCGGGTCCGACTCGCCCTTGGGACTGCCCTGCGTGCTCATGGGGGAAGCTTCGGAATCTCGAGGGCCAGCCACAGGAAGATCGCCGACAGCCCGCAGAAGGCGGCAAAGGGCATGTACCTGTCGGCGAAGGTCTTCGGGGTGATGAGGCGGAAGAGCTTCACGAACGGCGACGGGATGATGCGGATGATCTGGTAGAAGAGGTTCTTATCGCGGTTGGCCCCGGCGAGCACGTACAGGATCGCCTGGCCAATCAACGCCATGAGGGCGATGGCCACGACGAGTTGCACGATGCCGAGCAATTGGCGCATTGGGGCTACACCGGGGAACGCAGGCGCGCATGATACATAATCCCGCGGTGGGTACGCTCCAGCGCATCGTCGACATCGTCATCCGGCCGCGGCGCGAGTGGGATCGCATCGCCGCGGAGACCCCGTCCATCGATGAGCTGACGGTGCGATTCATCGTGCCGCTTTCGCTGCTGGCGCCGATTGCGACGGGCATCGGCATGCGCTACTTCGACGTCGCCTGGGATGGCGACCAGGGCTATCGCGTACCTCCGGCGGAGATCTTCGCGGCGAGCGCAACGACGCTCTTCGCATCGATCTTCTCGGTGTTCGCGCTCGCCGGCATCTTCGTCCTGCTCGGGCGGATGTATGGCAGCAAACGGGACTTCCGCGTGGCGTTGCAGGTGGCGACTTACGGTACCGTGCCGCTGTTTCTCGCGGGCGCCTCGCTGGTGCTCCCGGTGATGGCGATCGTGGTGGTGGTCGGGTTCGTCCACTCGCTGTATCTGTACTGGCTTGGCGCCAAACAGGTGCTCGGGGTCAAGCGCGGCGATCAGGCAGAATTCGTGGGCATCGCCATGCTGCTCTTCTCCACGGCCTCGACCTTCATAGGAGCGGCCGCGAGCCATATCGGGCTCTTCTAGACCCTTACAGCCAGCGGTGCCGCTGCGCGAATCGCGCGAGCGCCGCATGGCTGCGATGACCTTCCGCTGCCGCGAGCGCCCGCAGGCGCAGGAAGAGCTCCGCGGTCGCCAACGCGTCGCCGGCGGCCGTGTGCCGCGCGAGCGTGCCGATCGCAAAGTGCGAGAGCCAGTCGTCGAGCGCGCGCTTGCCGCGCCTGTGGTCCTCCGGGAACAGCGTGGCCGCGAGCGGGGCCGCGTCGAGCCACTTCCACGCCGGGAGGGGCAGGCCGGCTTTCTCGAACGCGCGTTCCAGGACCGCGCGGTCGAACGTCGCGTGGAACGCCACCAGCGGCGCATCGTCGACGTATCCGGCGAATGCGGCGAGTGCATCGACCGGTGCTGCGCCCGTCCGCTGCGCGTCGCCCCCGATGCCGTGCACCACGATGCTGTCCCGGCTTGCGGTCCGCGACGGCCGCACGATTGCCTCGAAGCTGTCCTCGATGCGGATGCCCAGGCCGTCGATTCCAACGGCGCCGATCGCAAGCAACTCGTCGCGTTGCGGATCGAGGCCGGACGTCTCGGTGTCGAGGACCACCACGCGCGCGTCGGAGGCGTCCTCGCCGCGGAACATCCCCGCCAGCCGGCCGAGGAGTCCGGCGCTCATGGATAGTCGAGGGAAAGCCGCTGCTGCAGCTTGCGCACCTGCCGGAGCGCCTCCTTGAGCACGCGAAGATCCAGCGTCGAGAGGCTCGCGACCGGAACGAGGTTGGGATTGTCCGAGGTCGGGATCTCGTGACGGATGCGCCGGTGCTGCGTGCGCAGGCGCAGCATCTGGAGATAGTTGAAGGCATCCCGCCAGTCGACGAGATCGGCGCTGGCCACGCCCTTGCGGGCCCCGCCTTCCGCGAGGCGCGCGAGCGTGCCCGTGGAGTGCACGCCCGTGGCAAGCGCGAAAAGGCGCGCGCCGTCCGTGATCGGCATGCTGCCGAAGAGCTTGATGTCGATGCCTTCGGCACCGCTCGCGTCGGTGCGCTCGACGATCTCGCCGCGCCACGACAGGGGCGGCCGGTTGCGCATCGCGTTCTCCGCGAGCTGCTTCTGGAAGCGCGCGTTGGCCTGCGCGCGCGGCGCCACGAACTCGCGCAGGGACTCCGCGAGGGCTGCGTCTCCCCACAGCGAACGGAAGTCGAAGAAGATCGAGACCGCGAGCAGGCTCTCGGGATCGCCGCGGTCGATCCACTGCGCGAACACGTCGCGCCACTCGTCGAGAGTGAGGCACCAGCGCGCGTTCATGGCCATGATCCCGCCCTTGCACAGCGGGTAGCCGCAGCGGTCGAGCGCTTCGTTGACCTCGCGCGCAAAGGCGAGCAGTCGTTAGCGCGCCGCGGCCGCGCTGCCTTCCGCTTCGAAGACGATCGCGTTGTCCTGGTCGGTGGCGATCGTCTGTTCTTCGCGGCCCTCCGAGCCGAGCCCGAGCCAGCCGATGCGAATCCCGCCGAGGGCATGCGCGTGCGCCGTAAGGTCGAGCACGCGAGCGGCCAGGCGGTCGTTGAGGCTCGAGATCATGCCGGTGAGCGGACCGCTCGCAACGCCTTGCGCCACCAGCGCGAGCGACAGCGCGCGGATGTCCGCGGCGCAGCGCACGAGGGCCGGCAGGTTCGCGGACTTGCGGATTGCAGACGAGATCTCGCGCACCGACATGCGGTGCAGCTCGAAGAGATCGCGCTCGGAGACGACCCCCGTTACGCGATCGCCTTCGCCGGTGACGACGACGTGCCGGATGCCCCGCTGCGCCATCACGAGGGCGGCGTCGGCGGCCGTGGCGGTTGCCGGCAGCGTGATCGCGGGTGCGCTCATGACCTCGCGAATGGGGGAGGCGGGGTCGCGACGCGGCAGCACGACCCGGCCGATCACGTCCTGCCGCGTGAAGATGCCGAGCGCGCGGCCATCGCCGTCGACAACCGGCATCGACCCGACCCGGCGCTCCTCCATCGTGCGCAGCGTGTCCTCGAGCGGCGAATCCGGCCCGGCGGTCACGGCGGCCCCCCGTGCGAGCGTGCCGAGCGGCGTTTCCATGTCGCGGCGCGTCGTCAGTCCCTCGACGTACTCGGCCTGGACGCGCTCCCGCACGTTCTCGAGGAGATAGGCGAGCCGGCGCGTGCAGAAGTCGCGAAACGGCGCCGAACGCTCGACGAGCGTGTCGAAAGTCGCCAGCGGCACGACGATGCAGAACGTGTCCTGCGCGGCGCGATAGCGCGACGTGGGGCCCCGGTGCCCGAGCAATGCGCCCAGCGCGAACATCTCTCCCGCGCCGAGCTCGAACAGGATCTCGCGCCGGCCCGCGTCCCCCGACTCGCCTTGGACGGTTCCTTGCTTGATCACGTAGCAGTGCGAGGGGCGGGTCGAGGAAGGCGAGAGGATGGTTTCGCCCGAGGCGAAGTAGGCGACGTGCGAGCGGCGCACGAGCTCGGCGACATCGTCGAGGTTCATTGCCGCGAACGGCGCATGCGGCAGCAACGACTGAACCAGCCCCGCCACGACGGCGGGCGCCGGACGTTGTGAGGCGGCAGTCATGCCGGCCCCCGACGTGTCATGAGCGAACCGGGCGACTCGACCCCCCGCATTACAATCGGCCGGTGGGCACAGGTGATCCAATGCACGTTTCCGTCGGCATGCACGACGCGCGACAGCTGCGCAATGCGCTCGGCCGCTTCGCCACCGGCGTTACGATCGTGACCGCCCGGGCGCGCGATGGCGGCAACCTGGGGCTCACGGTCAACTCGTTTGCCGCGCTTTCGCTCGATCCCGCGCTCGTGCTGTGGAGCCTCAATCATCACTCTCCCTCGTCCATGCGCTTTCGCGAAGCGGGGCACTTCGCGGTCAATGTCCTGCGCGCCGCACAGGCCGGGCTCTCGCACCGCTTCGCCACGCGCGGCGGCGAGAGGTTCGCGGGTATCGATTTCGACGAGGGCCTCGGCGGGGCGCCCCTTCTGCGAGGCATGCTGGCGACCTTCGAGTGCGAGACGTCGTCGGTGACGGAGGGCGGGGATCATCTGCTCTTCGTGGGGCGCGTCCTGCGCCTGGCCTACGGCGACGGCGACCCGTTGATCTTCAACGCCGGAAAGTATTGCACGGCGCGCGAGCTCGCGGCCGCGGACGCGCTCGAGGACCTGCGCAACGTGTGGGGACCGCCCGGGTGAAGGCGCCTTAAGTTCCCTGGCCTGCCGCCGCGTCGTCGGTCTTGCGCATCCCGCGGATGTTGAGCAGGATGAGGCCGACCTGCAGCAGCACCAGCGCATACGCGTGGGCGCCGACGCCCCATGCGATGAGGCGGCCGGCGGACGCGGCAACTCCGCCGTTCGCCTGCGCGACTACAGGATCAGGAGCAGCCGGCGGTGCACTTGGCGCTGGCGTCGAACTCCATGGTCTTGCCCGACAGCGGAAGGTGCACGGGCACCTTCGCAGCCTTCTGGAAGGCTTCCGTCTTGCTGCCAGGACGCACCTTGCCGCTGACGGTGCCGATCTCGTTGGCGTGCGACGCGATGACCGCGGCCGGCTTCACGAGCTCGTTGATCACGTAGGCCGCCTCGACCGGGCCGGTGGTGAAGCCATCGCCGATGTTCATCACGACGAGCTTCGCGTTGTAGTGATTGCGCACGACGGCGTCCTGGTCGGCCGTGATGCCCGTGTCTCCCGACAGGTAGACGACGAGGCCGTTGCTGAAGCGCAGGACGTAGCCGGTGGCCAGTCCCGCATCGCCCGCGATGCCGGCTTCCTTCATCATCTTGCCGAGCTCGCCGCCGATGTAGTCGGGATCGACGCCGTTGCTGTGCATCGCGGTGACCGTCGCGATGCGCACTCCGCCCACCGTGATGCTGCCCCCGAAACGCGCGAGCATGGAATTGGCCGGGTCGCCGCCGTTCGCCCGGAGCTTGGCGGCGAAGAACGCGGGCATCTCGCTGCCGGTGACGATCTTGGCCTTCTTGGCGATCGCGATGTTGACGGCGTTGGTGTTCGGCACGGCCGAGACGGACGAATCGGGTGCGCCGCACGCGCCCGCATTCACTGCCTTGGTGTGCGCGTTGCCCGCGTGATCGCCGTGCATGTGGCTCACGAGGATGATGTCGATCTTGCCGAGGCGCGCATCGTCCGCGCCTGCCACCGTGCGGCCCGGGTCGTACAGGATGCGCGTTCCGTTAGGGTCCTCGAAGATCAGCGCGCGGTCCTGCGCACAGAATTCACCGTCGAAGCCGCCCAGCGGCGTCACCTTCACGGTCTGCGCCGAAGCGCCGAACGCGAGCGCGAACAGGACGGCCGCACTACCCAATTGCCTCTTCATTGAAACCATGACTCCTCCAGGGATGTGACTTTGCGATCGTTTTGACTGCAGGTGCACTTCTTCTTCACTTGCGCGCCGGGGCCACCAGCGCGCCCTCGATGCGGTGCCTCGCGAGCGCTTCGTGGACGAATCCGCTCGCCTTCAAATCCTCGATCTGGATGGTGAGCCAACCTTGCGCGGCGGTCCTGCCCTTGGGCACGCCGATCGCCTGCTCGATCACCATGAAACGGCCAGGGAGCAGGCGCACGCCGCCGACGCGCTTCGCATCCGCTTCGAGCTGCTGCTTCACGCCGGCGGCCACGTCCAGGTTCTGCGCAAGGAAGAAGTCCGTGACCATCGGTGAAGTCGGCGCGCGCAGCAGCGTGGCTTGCTTGATCTCGCGCGTGAGGAAGAGGTCGTAGGCGCTGCCGCGTCCCACCGCGATCCGCGTTCCGGCGCGATCGACCTCCTCGTTCTTCTGCAAGGGCGACGCGTTGCGCACGAGGTACGCGCCTTCGATGATCACGTAGGGCGGCGTGTACTCCGTGTCCGCCGCGCGCACCGGGTCGATGGCCACGAAGGCAAGATCCACCTGGCGCGCCTTGACCGCGTCGACCACCGCCCCCGCGGAGTTGAACGTGACGAGCTCGACTGGCGCGCCCAGGCGCCGCCCCATCTCGCGCGCGATGTCGACCGATGCGCCTTGGGGGCCGCCGCTTGCATCCTTGGTGGCGAGGATCGGGTTGCCGAAGTTGATCGCTGCGCGGATCTTGCCCGTGGGCGCGAGCTCGGACTTCACCTGCGGATCGGGGGGCGCCTTGGATGCCGGCGTCGCGCACCCCAGGCACGCTGCGACGAACATCCATGCGGCTGCGGCGGCGATCGTTCTCATCGGGCGGGCCGGGTGAGTGCCACAAGCGCGCGGACGTCGGCCGCCGAGCCGACTCTCATCGCATCCGAGAAGAGCCGCTCGGCGCGTCCGTCGCCGAGCACCGGGTCGACCAGGTCCTTGAACTTCGCCGCGAGGTCGGCGTCGCTCATGGGACGCTCGAGGCTGCCGATCGCGTGCTCGACGAGCACGTGATGCTTGCGTCCGTCGCGGCAGGTGATGGTGACGTCGGCGGCGGCTTCGTCGATGGAATCGTCGACCACGATGCGCACGCGGTCGCGCAACGCCACGACGTCCGGACGCAGCACGATCTCGTCCGTGAACTCGTGCTCGCCCGCGCGCCCAAAGAAGATGCCCGCGGCGCATGCGTGAAACACGCTGAACTTGCCTTCGAGGCCGCTTTTCGGCGACGTCTTGCCGGTGAGCTCGCGCACCAGCGAATGTACCCGAAGCTCGACGCGCTCGATGTCATGCGGCTCGAGGCCGTGCGCATTTCGCAATTGCACGCAGCCGTCGATGCTCGGATGGATCACGATGCCGCACGCGAACGGCTTGTAGGTGTTGAAGCTCACCTCGAACCGCTCACCCAGCTCGTCGGTGATCTCGTGCCAGGCGCACTTCGCCGAGAACGTCTGCACGATGCCGCGCGGCGCTTCGAGAGCCCTGGGCGAGGCGGTAAAACCGTGCTTTGCCATCAGCGCCGACGTCAGACCGGCGCGTGCCGCACCGCCCGGATGGAACGGCTTGGTCATGGAGCCGAACTGCTCGCGCACACCGACCGGCTGCGAGGCTGCGATGCCGAGCGCCATCGCGGTCCGCTCCGCATCGAGGCCGAGCAGACGCGCGCACGCGGCGGCCGCGCCCAGCATCCCGGTCGATCCGGTGATGTGCCAGCCGCGGTCGTAGTGATCGGGATAGATCGTGTTGCCCACGCGGCACGATACGTCGATGCCGAGCACGAGCGCGTCGATCAGCGCCGCGCCGCTCGCCCCGGTGTGCTCGGCGACGGCCAGCGCGGCGGACGCGACCGGACCCGCGGGATGGATGATCGT
>CAZIZD010000165.1:7948-9403 GCA_964543615.1 uncultured Alcaligenaceae bacterium
CAGATGCGTGTCGTCGTAGTCGAACGTGTGCGACGAGATGCCGTTCAGCAACGCCGCGCTCGCCATGTCGACCCGTTCGGTTCGCCCGAGCACGCTGGCCTGCGACGAAGGTGCCAACTCCTGCACGGCGGCGAGAGCGGCGCGCAGCGTCGCGTGCTGGGCCGCGCCGATGGCACAGCCCACCCAGTTCGCAAACGTGCGATGGGCCTCGCGCAGCACGTCCGCCGGCAGGCTGCCTGCGGGACGGCTCGCCACGAATTCCGCGAGGAGGCGGGTGACCGGCGGGGCGTTGGTGTCGGCGGCGACGGTCGTGTTGTGGGCCATGCGCGATTCCCTATTCGTTGAGCTCGATGTTGCGTTCCTTCGCCACCTTGGTCCACTTGGCGATGTCGTCTCGCATGTACTGCGTCATCTGCGCCGGCGTCATCGGCATGGGCTGCAACGCTTCACCCGAGAGGCGCTCCGCGAAGGCGGCGTCGGCGAGCATCTTGTTGATCTCGGTGTTGAGCGTCGTGACGATCGCCGGAGGCAGCTTTGCGGGCCCCACGATGCCGTACCACTGGACACCGTCGAAGTCCTTGTAGCCCAGCTCCTCGAACGTCGGAACGTCGGGCAACAGAGGATGGCGCTTCGCGCCGGTCACCGCGAGCGGACGCAGCTTGCCTGCCCTGATGTGGGGCAGGGCTGCCGCGAGCCCCGGGAACGAGGCCTGCGTCTGGCCGCCGAGCACGTCGGTGATTGCCGGTCCGATGCCACGATACGCCGCGTGCGTGATGTCGAGGTCGTTGGCGACCTTGAACTGCTCCATCGCAAGATGCGTGAGCGTTCCCTGTCCCGCGGAGCCGTACGAAAGCTTGCCCTTGTTTGCCTTGGCGTAGGCGACGAACTCCTGCAGCGTCTTCACGGGCAGCGAGGGCGGCACCACGAGCACGTTCGGCGTGCCGCCCACCATTGCGATGGCGGTGAAATCCTTCAGCGCGTCGTAGGGAAGCTTGCGCACGGCGGGATTGGTGCCGTGTGTGCCCACGTAGCCGACCATCAGCGTGTAGCCGTCGGGTGCCGCGCGTGCGACCGCCTGCGATGCCACGATGCCACCGCCGCCGCTCTGGTTCTCGACGACCACTGATTGGCCCAGCGCTTTTTGCAAACGCTCCGCGACCTGGCGCGCGACGAGATCGACGCCGCCGCCGGGCTGCACCGGCGCGATGATCTTGATCGGCCTGGCGGGATACGCATCCTGCGCAAACGAGATCGCCGGCACGGCGATGCACGCCGCGACCATGCCCGTACGCACGGCCAAACGCTTCCACATGATGTTCCTCCTCGCGGGCGCGACGCGCTCGTGCGGTCGCGGTTAACATCCCCTCGGCGGAAGCGTACACTGGCCATTGTCAACTGTCGACAGTTCAGGGCCAGTGGATACCGACATCCTTCCCGGCGGCGTGACCCTCGGCC
>CAZIZD010000166.1:0-9346 GCA_964543615.1 uncultured Alcaligenaceae bacterium
CGAGGCGATCGTCAAGGCGTGCAACGTGGCGCACAAGGACCAGCTCGAGGCGCTCGCCGATGCGGCATACGGGCAGTGGGGCAGGCTCGACGTGCTCGTGTGCAACGCGGCGGTGAATCCGTACTTCGGCCCCGCCGCCGGAATCGCCGACGAGACGTACGACTACATCATGAATTGCAACGTGCGCAGCAACTTCTGGCTGTGCAACATGGTCGCGCCGCGCATGGCGAAGGAGGGCGGCGGCTCCATCGTGATCGTCTCGTCGATCGCGGGCTTCCAGGGCAACGACAAGCTCGGCGTGTACGCGCTGTCCAAGGCCGCCGACATGCAGCTCGTGCGCAACGTGGCGGTGGAGTGGGGGCCGCAAGGGGTGCGCGCCAACTGCATCGCGCCGGGACTCGTGCGCACGGACTTCGCGCGCGCGATCTGGGAGGATCCCAACGCCTACAAGGTCGCCACGAGGATGGCGCCGCTGCGGCGTATCGGCGAGCCCGACGAGATCGCGGGCGCGGCCGTGTTCCTCGCGTCGGCGGCGTCCGGATTCATGACGGGCCAGACCATGCTCATCGATGGCGGGCGTCTGATCGCCGGCCGCGCCGCGGCGACGGACTGAGGCGCACGGCGCGCGCATCAAGCGCCGCGATCGAGCGCGCGCAGCTCGCGCTCGACTTCGCGCACGCGTGCACGAAGCATCGCGACCACTTCATGCTCGCGGGCACCCGCCATGCGCGCCGTGATGCCGGAGAGGCTGATCGCGGCGACCGCGGGTAAGCCAGGACGCGGCTGTATCGCGAGGCCGATGCCGCTCACGCCGCCGATGACGCCATCGTGATTCACGCCGTAGCCCACCTTGCGTGAGTGCGCGAGGGTGGCGCGCAGCCGCTCGACGCTGAAGTGACCATACGCCGCATAGGACTGCGCGTTGACCGCAAGCACGCGTTCGATCTCGGCTTCGGAGCAGGTGAGCAGCAGCGCGATGCCGCCCGCGCCGACCCCGAGCGGGCGCCGCGTGCCGACGTCGAGCACCAGCGTCTTGACGGGAAAATCGCCGACGGCACGGTCGATGCACACCGATTCGATGCCGCTTCGGACGATGAGATAGACGCAATCGCCGGTCGCGCGCGCGAGGTCCACGACGGCCGAATGGCACGGCGCGCGGAACGTCGCGCGCGACTCGGCGGCGAGCCCCAGTTCGTACACCAGCGGACCCAGGTGGAAGCACTTCGTCGTGGCCTCCTGGTGCAGCATGCGCTGCGCGAGGAGGCCCTTCAGGATGCGGTACACGGTGGGCCGCTCGAGACCGATCCGCAGCGCGAGGTCGGCCGCGCGGATGCCGATCGGCTCGCAGGTGGCGATCTCGCGCAGGACGTGCACCGCGCGCTGCACGCTCTGCGTGCCCGAGGGCGCATGCGCGAAGGCGCTCTCCGGCTGGGGCGGCCGGGGGGCCGGCGGCCGGTCCGTGGCATGACGCCGGCTCTTCTGCGCAACGAGGGTGCGTGAGGCGGGAGTTCGCATGGTCGCAAAGACAGTCAGCGCAATTTTGTCCGAAATATGGACAGTTGGCCAGCGCGGGCTCAGGGACAGCCTCACCGCGTGAGACAGGACGAGGGCAACGATGCAGGAGACATCGCTCCGAATCCCTTATCGCATGTTGACACTGCGTGCCGGGCTATTTACATTCGAAAAACGTCGACCTGCACGGGCCTCCCCGCTCGAACCAAGCAGGCAAACAATCGCATCCGCACGATGCGCCAACGAGCGCCATCGCGGAGCGCACGTTGGAGGAGATGCCATGCAACGGAACTGGAAGAGCCGGGTCGTGGGCTGGTTTGCGTTCGCCCTGCTGGCGGCTGCGCCCGCGGCCTACGCAGCGAATGCACCCGCGGTGGACAAGGACACCGTCGTCATCGCCATGGGCAAGGACATCGGAAGCCTCGACGTCCACCAGGTGACCACCGGCGACTCGAGCCGCTACGCGTGGCAGATGTTCGACACGCTGTACGCCTTCGATCGCAAGGGCAACATGGTGCCGCGGCTCGCGACCGCCTACAAGATCTCGGACGACAAGCTCGAGTACCGCTTCACGCTGCGACCCGACGTCACGTTCCACGACGGCACGCGCATGACCGCGGCGGACGTCAAGTATTCCCTTGAGCGCATCCTCGACCCGGCCACCAAGAGCACGCGGCGGCCCAATTTCCTGCCGGTCGTGGCGAGTGTCGAGGCGCCCGACGACAAGACCGTCGTGATCAAGCTCAAGGTGCCCGACGGCGCGTTCCTCAACAAGGTCGCGGGCTTCCTCTACATCGTGCCCAAGAAGTACACGGAGTCGCTGCCGAGCCCCGAGGCGTTCGCCAAGGCGCCGGTGGGCACCGGACCGTTCAAGTTCGTGGAGCAGAAGATCGGCCAGCAGGTCGTCATCGAGCGCTTCGACGGCTACTTCGGCGAGAAGCCCAAGGTCAAGCGCATCGTCTACAAGCTCATCCCGGAGCCGACGAGCCGCGTGAATGCGCTCATCACCGGCGAGGTTGACCTCGCCGATCTCCTGCCGACCAATGCGGTGGAGCGGTTGAAGGCTACGCCCGGCATCGACGTGATGCCCGTGGCAGGCGGCAGCCCGCTCGGCGTCAAGCTCTACGCCAACGATCCGTCGCTGCCGATCTACAAGCGCGACGTGCGCCTCGCGCTCCAGTACGCGATCGACGTCAACGCGATCATCAAGAGCGTGTACCACGGCGTGGGCGCGCCGCTCGCGACCTATCTGTCGTCCTACTATCCGTACGGTGTGGACCCCAACCTCAAGCCGCTGCCGTACGACCCCAAGAAGGCGAAGGAGCTTCTCGTCAAGGCCGGGTATCCGAACGGCTTCGAGCTCGTCCTGAACAGCGGCTCCGACATGCCGAAGGAGCTCTCCGACACGCTCGCGGCCTACTGGGGCGCGGTGGGCGTGAAGACCAAGATCAACCGCATGGACTACACCGCGTGGATTCGCGCGCACAACGTGCACAAGAGCGGCCCCGCCACGATCTCGCAGTTCGCCAATGCGATCTACGATCCGATCCACGTCTACTACGGCTCGGCCGCCAAGGACGGCACGTGGTCCGATTACTACAACCCCGAGGTCGAGGCCTTGATCGACGAGGTGTCGCGCATCCCGGATGCGGCGGGACGCGACAAGGTGTTCCGCAAGATCGGCAAGCTGCTGCAGGACGACGCGTACTACACGCTGATCACGGAGCTCTACAACGTCTACGGCAAGAACTCGAACCTCACGTGGACGCCGCAGGAAGGCATCAGCTGGTACAACCTGCGCGACCTCGCGTGGAAGTGACCGGGTAGTCGATGCCCTGGATCGACCGCACGTTTGCCGACGCCCTCGCGTTCGCCTGTGAATCGCACGGCGCGCGCGAGGCGTTCGTGGCGCAAGGCGTGCGGCTGTCGTTCGCCGATCTCGCCCGCGAGGCCGACCGCTTCGGCGCGGGGCTCCTGGCCGCGGGGATAGGACGCGGCGACAAGGTCGGCGTCTGGCTGCCCGACGGACCGGAATGGATGATCGCCCGCTGGGCCATTCCCGCCATCGGCGCGGTGCTGGTGCCGATCAACACGCGCTTTCGCGACACCGACCTCCGCTACGTCCTGCGCCAGTCCGACTGCTGCGCGCTGGTCATGCGGATGAGCGAGCGCAACGTCGATTACGCGAGGATCCTCGAACTCGCCGTCGAGCGCGACATTCCCACGCAGAAGGCCGGGCACTGGCAGCTCGACACGATGCCGCAGTTGCGCACCGTCATCGGCGTGGGCGGCGATCTCGCGCCGTCGATGATTCCGTTCGGCGAGATCGCTGGCGCGGGCGACGGCGCGGAGGCAAGGGCAGCGCTTGCGCGGGCGCGCGGCGCGCTGCGCGCGGACGACGTGGCGCAGATCCTCTACACGTCGGGCACCACGTCCTTTCCCAAGGGCGCCATGGTGCGGCACGGCGCGCTCCTTCAGAACAACTTCAACAACGCGGCGCGCATGCGCCTTTGCGCCGACGACCGCTTCCTCGCGTCCGCCCCGCTCTTCAGCGCAACCGGCACGTCGTACACGCTCTACTCGTTCCTGTCGGGCGCGGCGGTGGTGGTGGGCGATCGCTTCACGGCGGAGTCGTTCTGCAGCATCGTCGAGCGCGAGCGGATCACGGCCACGTTCTTCGTCGAGCCGATGGTGCATGACCTGCGCGCCTTCGACCGCTCGAGCTTTCGCATGGATTCGCTGCGCACCGGCACCGGCTCGCCGCTGTCGGCCGCATCGTTCCGCTGGATCGTCGAGGCGCTCGGCGTGAAGGATTTCACGGCCGCGTACGGCATGTCCGAGACGTCCAACGCGATTGCGCGCAGCCACTGCGACGAGCCTCTCGACGATCGCGTCGCGACGTGCGGGCTGCCGGTGCCGGGGGTGGAGCTTCGCATCGACGACGTGGACACGGGCGCGCCGTTGCCGCCCGGCGCCGTCGGCGAGATCCGCATCCGCGGTTTCCCCATCATGGCGGGCTACTACAACATGCCGGAGGAAACCGCCAAGGCGATCGACGGCGAAGGCTGGCTCCACACGGGCGACCTGGGCGAGCTGCGCGCCGACGGGCGGCTCGTGTATCGCGGACGGCTGAAGGAGATGATCAAGCCTAACGGCTTCAACGTCGCGACGCTCGAAGTGGAGGAGTTCATCAAGACGCTCCCCGGCGTGCGCGAGGTCGTGCTGGTCGGCATCCCCGACGAGCGCAGCGGCGAGGTGGGCTTCGCGTACGTCGAGACGCATCCGGGCGTGCAGCTCGCCGAAGGCGACATCGTCCAGTACTGCAAACAGCACATCGCGAGCTACAAGGTGCCGCGCGGCGTCGAGTTCGTCACCGATTGGCCGCGCACGAGCACGGGCAAGGTGCGCAAGCTCGAGCTTCGCGATCGGGCACGCCAGCGCGTGGCCTCGTGAGGCAAGCCTACGCGGGCATCCGTTGCGCGGCCGCGGTATCGAGGAGCGCGCGCACGTCCTGCAGCGACGCGAGCGCGCGGCAGCGATCGATCATCGCGGCGGCCTGCGCCTTCGAAAGCGGCATGGCGCCGCGTCCGAGGCAGTCGGTGAACTTGGCGTCAAGCTCGGCGGCGCTCATCGGATTGGCCGCGGTGCCGGGAAGCGCGTCGACGCGCCTGACCAGCGGCGCGCGGCCTTGAGGGCGCAGCGTCACCCGGGCGGGGGCCGTCTCGCCGGGCCAATCGGGATCGGTGTCGACCGCAATGCGCTGCGCGCGCGCCACCAGCGAAGGCTCGAGGCAGACGTCCTCCTCGATCTCGGCGAGGGTGAAGCGCTGCTTCGACGCCGCACACGCGACGGCGTACTGCACGCTGAATTGCGCCGTGACCTGCGCGTCGCGCGACGGCGCGTAGGGCGCGCCGACGATCCTCGCCATGTAAGGGGAGATGGTCACCGCCATCTCTTCGATGTCGTCCACGGCCAGCGCATTCTCGCGCACGAGCGCCAGCGTGGCATCGATCGCTGCGTGGCTGCACAGGCAGCACGGGAACTTCTTGATGCCCGTGCGCGTGAAGACGAAGCGTTCTCCGAGGCCGTCGGTGACGGCCGCAGCCGACCCGGCCTCGTACACCGCGAACCAACCGTAGGGGCCGGTGAGCCACTGCGCGGGCCCGGTGACGCCGCGGCTTGCGAGGAGCGCGGCCTGCACGCCGGCCCGTGCGACGAAGGCCGTCTGCAGGCGCTTGGTCAGCGTGCGCTCGACGATCGCAGCCTTGGTGCCGCCCGACATCGACAGCGCGATGCCCAGCGCGTGGCCGGTGCGCGCGACGTCGAGGCCGAGGAGCTTCGCCGAGGCCGCGGCGGCGCCGAAGACGCCGGCGGCGGACGACATGAACCACCCCGACCGGCGCGGCGTGGCCATCGAGAGGCGATGCGCGATCTCCACGCCCGCGACGTGGGCCGCGAGCAGGTCCTCGCCGCTCGCGCCGGTCATCTCGGCCACCGCGAGCGCGGCGGGCAGGACCACCGCATCGGCATGCAGGATCGACCCCTGGTGCACCGAGTCGTAATCGAGAGCAGCAGCCGCGGCCGCATTTGCGAACGCGGCTTCGGACACCGGCAGGCGGACGTCGCTCCCCCACAGCCGCGCGTCGCCGCGTCCGCCTTGCGCAATCGCGAGCTCGCGTGCCGCGACGATGCCGGGCGCAGTGGTTCCCGCCCATCCGACGGCGAGCGTATCGTTGACGAGCGTGATCGCGGCCTCGACCGCGGCCGCGGGCACGGCATGCAGGCTCAATGCGTGAACGAACTCGGCGACTTGCGTTGACATGGACGTTTCCCCACGATCAATGATGCTTCCGGACGTGCTTCGTCATCCCTTCGCGGTGCCTGTCATCGCCGCACCGATGTTCCGCATCTCAGGCCCCGAGCTCGTGATCGCCCAGTGCCGCGCCGGCATCGTGGGCAGCTTCCCCGCGCTCAACGCGCGGCCGCAGGAGCTGCTCGACGAATGGATCGGCCGCATCGGGCAGGCGCGAGCCGCCGACGCGGCGCTCGCGCCGTTCGCGGTCAACCTCATCGTGCACAAGTCCAACCCGCGCGTCGAGCACGACCTCGCGCTTTGCGTGAAGCATCGCGTGCCCATCGTGATCACGTCGCTCGGCGCGCAGCCCGAGGTGAACGCGGCGGTCCACGCGTACGGCGGCATCGTGCTGCACGACGTGATCAGCCTGCGCCACGCGCACAAGGCCACCGAGATGGGCGCGGACGGGCTCATCGCGGTGGCCGCGGGCGCGGGCGGTCACGCGGGGACGCTCTCGCCCTTCGCGCTCGTGCAGGAGATCCGCGAGTGGTGGAAGGGACCGCTCGTCCTTTCCGGTGCGATCGCGACCGGGCGCGCCGTGCTCGCAGCACAGGCCATGGGCGCGGATTTCGCGTACGTCGGCTCTCCGTTCATCGCAACGGACGAGAGCCGCGCCGAGGACGCGTACAAGGCGATGATCGTCGATTCCGGTGCGGCGGACATCGTCTACACCAACGCGTTCTCCGGCGTGCACGGCAACTACCTGCGCGGCTCGATCGTCGCGGCCGGCCTCGATCCTGCGAACCTGCCGGAATCCCAAGCGGCGCGCATGAGCTTTGCCGACGGGCACAGCAGGCCCAAGGCGTGGCGCGACATCTGGGGTTGCGGGCAGGGCATCGGCGCCGTGCATCGCGTGGAATCCGTCGCGGCGCTCGTGGCGCGGCTCAAGGCCGAATACGACGCGGCGCGCGAGGCGCTGCGCGCGCCGTAGCGCTCACGCGAGGCTGCGCCGCTCGACCTGGTCGAGCGAGCGATAGAGCGTGGTGCGCCGATGGGTGAACACGGTGCCGAAGCTCGCTTCGACGCCCGTCATCTCCTGCAGCATGAGCTCCATCCGCCCTTTGCGTCCCTGCTTGTCCTCCACACCCACGAACTGCACGCGGCATTCGAGCACCATGCCCGCGACCACGGGACGCATGTAGGCGAAGCTCATTTCGCCCGCGAGGATGCGGCGGCGGTCGAGATCCACCGACCACGCGGGCTCCTTCGGCGGACGGAAGGAGATCGGAAACGTGGGAGGGGCCACGACGCTCGCGTAGCCGTGGCGGCGCGCATAGGCCTCGTCGCGATAGAGCGGATTGGGATCGCCGATTGAGTCGGCGAAGCGGCGGATGGCGCCCTTCTCGACCTCGACGATGAAAGGCTCGGCCCAGGCGCCGATGAGGGAGCGGTCGATCTCGGCCATGCGCGTGCTCCTAGCTGTCGAGGCGCTCGACGATGGTCGCGGTGCCGAGTCCGCCGCCGCAGCACATCGACTGCAGGCCATAGCGAGCGCCGCGGCGCTCGAGCTCGTTCAGCATCGTGGTCATGAGGCGCACGCCGGTGGATCCCAGCGGATGGCCCATCGCGATCGACCCGCCGTTCACGTTCACGCGATCGAGCTTTGGCGCGATGTCCACCAGCCACGAGCCCAGGATGGGCGCGAACGCCTCGTTGATCTCGAAGAGGTCGATGTCGTCGACGCGCAGGCCCGCCATCGCCAGGATCTTTTGCGTCGCGGGGATCGGGCCCGTCAGCATGAGCTTCGGATCGACGCCGACCACCGTCTGAGCATGAATGCGCGCGCGCGGCCGCAATCCGAGCTCGCGCGCCTTGCGGCGCGACATGATGAGCATGGCCGTTGCGCCGTCCGACATCTGGCTCGAGTTGCCGGCGGTGATCTTGCCGCCTTCCTTGAACGCGGACTTGAGCGAGGCGAGCTTCTCCATCGAGGATTCCGGACGAATGCCCTCGTCGCGCGCGAAGCGCGTCCCGTCCGGTTGCGTGACGGGATGGATCTCGTTGTCGAAGTAGCCGGCGGCGGCGGCCTTGGCCGCGAGCTGGTGACTGCGCAAGCTCAGCTCGTCGAGATAGGTGCGCGACAGGTTCCACTTCTCCGCGATGCGTTCCGCCGCGATCCCCATGATCGGCATGTCGAACTGGGCGACCAGCGATTCCGGATAGCGCCGTCCGTACTTGGGATCGTCCGCCGCGCCCTGCGTGCGCGACATCGACTCGACGCCGCACGCGATCACGACTTCGCACGTGCCCGTGTCGATCATGTTGGCGGCGAAGTGAACGGCCTGCTGCGACGATCCGCATGCGCGCTGCACCGTGACGCCCGGCACCGTCACCGGAAATCCCGCCATGAGGAGCGCAGTGCGTCCGATGTTGCCGGCCTGGTCGCCCACCTGGGTCGCGCATCCCGCGATGACGTCGTCGATCGCATCCTTGGCCACGCCGGAGCGGGCGAGGAGGCCGTTCAGCGTGTCCGCGAGCAGCGCGGCCGGATGCCACCCCGCCAGCGCGCCGTTGCGCCTGCCGACGGGCGTTCGCACCGCATCGACGATGACGGCTTCCTGGTCCTTGCTCATTGGTCGTTCCCCGGTTTCGTCTGGCGGATCTTGCGGCCCAGCACGTGGCCCGCGATCATGTTCTTGTGGATCTGCACGGTGCCTCCGTAGATGGAGCCGCCGCGCACCTCCCGGTAGAGCCGCTCGACGGGATAGTCCTGCATGTAGCCGTAGCCCCCGAAGAGCTGGATCGCGTCGTCGCAGATCTCCTTCGCGGCCTGCGCCGTGTAGACCTTGGCGATCGACACTTCGAGCGGCGCGCCGCGGCCCGCGTCGATGTTGGCCGCCGCACGAAAGCACAGGAGCTCCGCGGCGTCGAGCTTCACGCGCATGTCCGCGAGCATCCATTGCAGGCCCTGGAAGTCGGCGAGCTCGCGGCCGAACTCCTTGCGCTCCTGCACGTACGCGAGCGCATGCTGGTACGCCC
>CAZIZD010000167.1:0-9293 GCA_964543615.1 uncultured Alcaligenaceae bacterium
CGACCCGAGACTAAGATCGTCCTGACCGATCCTGCCAACGCCCAGCTCGTCGGCAGTGGCGTGGTGCAGTCGCGCAACGCCGATGGCTCCCCCAGCGCGAGCCATGGCGCGTTCGAGCCCCACCCGATCCAGGGCTGGACGCCCGACTTCATCCCCTTGGTGCTGCAAGAGTCGATCGACGAGTCGTACTACGACGAGCTGATTCCAATCGCGGGCGCGGATGCGGTCAAGTGGGCGAAGGCGCTCGCGCGCAACGAGGGCATCTTCTGCGGCATCTCGAGCGGCGGCACGTTCGGCGCGGCCATGCAGGTGGCGCAGAAGGCGCCGGCGGGATCGGTGATCCTGGCGATGCTGCCCGACACCGGGGAGCGGTACCTCACCACGCCGCTGTTCGAGGGCATCGTCGAGGACATGGACGACGAGGAGCGGGCGATCTCCAAGTCGACGCCGGGGTATCAGATGCCGTGATGGCGCGGGATCGATTCCGTCGAGAGGATCACGCCAACGTTCGACGAATCGCCTCCGCAAGCGGCCACGCGCAGCCTTCGTCCCAGGCGGATTGAAAGCCGGCTTCACCCAAGGCGTCCTTTGCCTTGGCAAGCGTGCGCGCGTGGAAGAAGTTCACTGCAGGCTCCACCGCCAGTTGGAGGGGCGTGAGTGCGGCGTGGACCGCGCCCAGCAATCGCGCCGCCAGCGACGGGTCGCCCTCGTGCAACGCGAGTCCCGCCGCGCCGATCAGGCACGATGTTTCGAGCCCCACCTTGCCCGACGCGAGGCGCAGGGCGTCGAGGATGCGCTTGCGCGCATCGGGCGTGCCCTGCGCCAGGCCCAGGAGTCCCAGGCCGAGCAGGGAGTACGCCTTGCCGGCCTTGTCGTCGATGTCCTGCCGGACGCTCAGACTCTGGTCGAGCGAAGCCCGCGCGGTGTCGTAATCGCCCGCGGCCAGTGACGCGATGCCGATGTAGCAGAGCGCGCTCGCGTTGCCCGTCTTGTCGCCCATCTCGCGGTAGAGGCCGAGACACTCCTCGTTCAACTTGAGCGACTCCACGAATGCGCCTTGCGCGAGCGCGACATTGCCCAGGTTGAAGAGCGACAACGCGGTGCCCACCTTGTCGCCCATCTCGCGGCGCAGCGCGAGGCTCTCCTCGTACGCGGCGCGTGCCTCGCCGTAGCGGCCTTGCCACATGGCCATCACGCCGAGGTTGGTGAGCGAAGTCGCGATGCCCCACTTGTCGCCGATCCCGCGCCTGATCGACAGGCTCTCTTCGAGGAGCGGCCGCGCAGAGGCGTAGTCGTCGCGCACCAGCGCGACGGCACCGAGGTTGCTGAGCGAGGCCGCGATGCTCGACTTCTCGCCGATCTCGCGCCGCAGGGCCATGCTGGCCTCGTAATGCGCGCGCGCCGCGTCGAACTCACCCTGGACCCACGCGAGGTTGCCGAGGCTGTTGAGCGCCAACGCTTCGCCCGCCTTGTCGGCGGCCTGCCGCGAAAGCGCCAGCGCCTGCTCCAGCGTGGCGTGCGCCTGGTCGAACTCGGCGGTTCGCGTGAGGATCATGCCTTGCTCGATCAAGGTCTGCGCCACGCCCGCGGGGTCCTTCGACTGCGTGCGCGCTGCGTGCGCCTGCGCGAGCCAGTCGAGCGCCTTCGCATACTCGCCGCGCAGGCGATCGAGCTTGCCGAGCGCGAACTGCGCACTTGCCTTGGACACGAGATCGCCCCGGGCCGAGGACAACGCGGCGCGATAGTCCTCGCCGGCCTCGTTGTACCGGCCCATCAGTTCCAGGACTTGCCCGCGCATCAGGTGGACGCGGAACTTCTCCTGATCGTCGGTGAGAAGCGCGAGGAGCTTCGAGAAATAATCGAGCGCCGAATCGTTGGCGAAGCTGCGCTGCGCCGCCTCGCCCGACTTGCGCAGGTATTCGATCTTCTTGGGCGTGTTGTCGGTGCGTCCGTAGTGGAAGGCGATGACCTCGACGGCCGCATCCGTGCCTTCGAGGTACTTCGCCAACTGCTCGTGCAGCCTCGCGCGCGTGGCGTAGGCCAGGCTTTCGTACGTCACCTCGTGCGTGACGATGTGCTTGAAGAGATACCGCCACTCAGGCTCCGGCGAGTCGAGCGGCGTGATGTCGAGGTTCGACAGCCCATCGAGCGACGCCCGCACCGAACGGAATGCGCCGAGCTCGGGGTAGTAGCCCGTCAGCCAGTCGGCGCGGAACAGGCGGCCGATGACGCTCGCCACGCGCAGCGTGACCTTTTCCTCTTCGTTGAGCTCGTCGATGCGGCTCAGGATCAGTGCGTGCAGGTTGTCGGGCAGCTCGATGTGCGCGAGGTCGGAAGGGTCGAGCCCGCGGTCGCGCACGTAGTTGAGAAGCTCCTCCATGTAGAACGGATTGCCCTGCGCACGCGCCATCAGGGCCTCGACCAGGCCTTCGGGCAGGACACCCCCACGCGCGGGATACAGCTGCGCGAGCTTCGCCCGGATGGCCTGCTCGGCCTCGCCCCGCGTGAGCTCGTGCAACTCCACTCGCGTGAACTGCGGCAGCGTCTCGAGGCGTGACGCTTGCCCCGCCTGCGACGGGCGATACGCCAGCACGAAGCACACCGCATGACCCACCAGCGCCTTCGCGAGCTGCTCCAGCAGGTCGAGCGACAGGGCGTCGGCCCAGTGCAGGTCCTCGATGACGATGAGGATCGGCTCGTCCTGCGACGCCGCCTTCAGGCACTCCTCGAGCAGCGCATGCAGGGCGCTTTGCCGCGTCTTGGGCTCGAGCGGCTGCGTGAATTCGTTGTCGGGGATCTGCAGATCGACCACGACGTTGAGGAGCGGCATCGCATCCACGCGCGTGGGCGCGCGATCCTCGATCTCGCCCTCCAGCAGGCGCATCTGCTTGCGCAGCGGGTGCTCGGGATCGATCTCGAAGAATGCCTGCCACACCGATTTCCAAGCCTGGTAGGGCGTGTGGATCGAATGCGACTGGCACGCGCCGCCGTAGCCCACGAAACCTTTGCGCCGCGCGCTGCGGATGATCTCCGCCACGAGGCGCGACTTACCCATGCCGGCCTCGGCCACCACGGCGATGACCTGGCCCTTGCCCTGCGCCGCGAGGTCCAACCTGGCGTTGACGCGCTCCAGCTCGTGCACGCGCCCGACCATGGGCAGGGCGTAGGTCGGCTCCTGCAGGCGGATCGCGCGTACCTTGCGCTCGCCGGTGATCACGAACACGGGCAGCGGCTCGGCCTTGCCCTTCATGGGCAGCGGCGGGCGCGGCTCGGCGGAGAAGAGGCCTTCGACGGACTTGTGCACCGGTCCGCTGACGAGGATCTCGCCGGCCTCGGCCGTGGTCATGAGGCGCGCGGCGAGGTTCACTTCGTCGCCGAGCGCGCCGTAGGTGCGTCGCGTGACCCCGCCATACGCGCCGACGCGCATCACCCCCTGGGCGATGCCCATGCGCAGCTGCAGGTCCGTGGACTGGCGGAAGTCGAGGGCCGTCTTCACCGCGCGGCGCGGATCGTCCTCGTGCGCGCTCAGCGCGCCGAAATTGACGAAGGCATAGCTGCCCTTGTCGCCGATGTTGAGCTGCAGCAGCGTGCCGCCGTAGCGTGCGGCGGTTTGCTGCAGCTGCCGGACGAAGGCATCGAGGCGTGCCTGCGCGTCGCCGGCGTCGTAGTCCATGCCCGCAAAGTTGACGAACAGGACGGCGCCCGGGCGGAACTCGGTGAGGAACGAGCCCTGGCCGGAGGACTCGCGTTCGTAGACGGTCTTGTCGATCCAGGGCCTGAGCTGGTCGTGATCGAGAGGGCGAAGGTCCGGGCGATGCGCAACCTCCGCACGCCGGCTCAACCCATGCGCAACCGCGAAGCGTTCACCGCTCTCCGCGGTGCGCCATTCCTTCACGTCGAGGCTCTGGCCGAGTGACTTCGTCGTGGCTTCGTCCACCAGGATCTCGCCCTTGCCCGAGAGATGCTCCCCGGTGGACGTGCGCGACACGGTGGCGCCTGCCAGCGCATCGATGTAACTGATCTCGGGGTCACCCACCACGAAGCGGCGCGCCTCGCCAGCGGCGACGCACACCTTCAGGGACAGCGCCGCGGTGGCGCCCTGCGGCAGCGCGATCGACGCGAAGGCCTGCATCGCGGCCTGCAGGTCGAAGGCGCAGGTCACGGCCCGCGAGGGCGCGTCGGCTCCATCGAACCAGCAAGTGACCGCATCGCCGGCAAAGCTGATCACGCTGCCGTCGTGCTTCTCCACCTCGGCGATGAGCGCCGAATAGACGATGCCGAGATGACGGGTGAGCTCTTCCGCGCCCTGGCGTGAGCCGAGCGCGTCGCGCAGGCCTTCGGTGAGGGCGGTGAAGCCGCTGATGTCGGCGAAGAGGGCTGCGCCACTCGTGCGGTCGGGCAGGGCGTGGCCGCTTGCAAGGGCGCGCAGGCGGTCTTGCGGGATGTAGGTTTGCAAAGACACTGCGACTTCTTTCTCCTCGGTCCGTGCATCCACGTGGATGCTCGCGGCCGACATATTGCAGCGGAATACATCGGTACGTCAGGGACTTCGATGCGCCAATTCTACGGGGGCCTCGATCACGGTCGCTCGATACCAACAAGCAGCTTGAAGGAGGTTCGGATTTGAACCGCAATCGCTGCGAACCGCGATCAGATTCGCAACAGCGGCTTGACCTGAGAGTCGCTACTGCCTTGCTCGGATTGAGGCGACCATTCAAAGTGCAGCGCGGCGAGACCAGGGCCGGGCGAAGGAAAGCGGAGCATTGAATGCCTTGTCCCCTCAAGCGCGACTAAGCGGTCATGATGACGCGCGATTGCGGGGCCCAAATCGCGCGTACAACTCGATCTCGTGTGCCGCAAGCGTTTCCTCGCAGGCACGAAACTCCGCCATGTAGGCCTTGGTCGCGGGCGACAACGGGCGACTCTTCAGACAGATGAAGCCATAGCTCGCGCGCAAGTCCAGTCCGGGCGTAGGAACGATGGTCACTCGACCCGTCTCGAGCTCCCGTTCGACCAGCGACAGCGTGGAGAAGAGGAGGATATCGCTCCGCCCAAGCAGCTGCGAGAGGTTGGCTGGCGTGCCGACGTCGACCGCAGGAATGAAGTCGCCGCTGAAACCGTCGACGTAACCTGCGCGGCCCGTGTCCTGGGGCAACGCCGCTGCATGACGAGGCGGTAGCCGTGTCGTGGCCCACGGGTATTGGAGGAGATCGCTGAGCTTGCTTGCGCGCTTGCGCAGGATCGGGTGTCCCGCACGACAGCAGAAATGAGCACGATGCCGCCCGATCACTTCGGTGTGCAGCAAGTCGTCGGAGGCTGCACCGCTCACCTCGGCGATGCCGAGATCGACCTTCTTGTCGAGCACTGCCTGCACGACTTCCCGCCAGGCGACCGCCTGGAACGAGATCCTCAGGTTGGGATGCTTGGAGAGCAGGGCGCCGGCTGCGGGATACGCGGACATCGCGTGGGGAAGCGGACCCAGCGCGACCGTCACCGATCCTGTTTCGAGACCCGCGAGGAGATTGATCCTGCGCAGGAACTCGCTCTCCAGTTGCACCGTATCATGCGCGTGCGCCAGGACCAGCTTGCCGAACTCGGTGGGGATGACGCCGTCGCGACGTCGTTCGAACAGCTGGACGCCGAGGTCCGACTCGAGACTCTGGATGCTCTTGGTGAGTGCGGGCTGCGAGATACGCAGCGTGGCGGCCGCGCGGCGGAAGCTCGCGTGTTCTGCGACGCTCACGGCATGGCGCAATCTGAGGGGCGTTATCACGATAACCCGGTAGTCACGATAACCCGTAGTCTATCGAACAATAACTTTTATTTTCCTATAAGTTAATTTACTCTTCCAGTCCTGCATTGCCCACGTCGGCATGGTGCGATCGACCGCTGCTCGACGAATCTCCCGCATGACATGCGGCGGTGAACAAACCCCGACAAGAGTCGCGCCAGAAGCCGCCTTCCGGCCGCCACCGGCCAAGGGCTCCATCGCGTTGGCAGGCAACACCCGACACACAACGGTGAATCGACATGCAAACCAACAACGTTGAACGCGCGATTGCGGCCGTACTGCTCGCAGTGGCGACTTCCATGACGGCAACGGCCACGGCCGCTGCCACCCTGCAGGGAAAGGTGAATGGGGGCGGCGCTCCACTGAGCGGTTCCACGGTGACGCTGTGGGCTGCGAGCTCCGGGACGCCCAGGTCGCTCGCGCAGGCAACGACGTCGGCCAACGGCAGCTTCACGCTGAACGCGCCCGACGCCGTCGATGCGGGGGTCAGCCTTTACCTGATCGCGAAGGGCGGGCGCTCGGCAGCGGACAGGGGCAGCGGACCGAACGACGCGATTGCATTGATGACCGTGCTGGGGACCGCACGCCCGCCCGCCGTCACGATCAACGAGATGACGACCGTCGCGTCGGTGTGGACGCACAACCAGTTCATTGATGGGCCTGCCATCAAGGGCCTGCCGCTGCAGCTCAAGATCGCTGCGGGCAATGTGCCGAGCTTCGTCGATCTCGCATCTGGCGGTTGGGGTGGCGCCATCCAGGACCCGCTCAACAGCGGCCAGACGACCACGATGGCGAACGCTGCGACGTTGGCCGACGCGCTCGCGGGTTGCGTCGCGCGCGTGGCGCCTGCGGCATGCAGCAATCTCTTCGCCGCGGCGAGGGGCCCTGTGGGCGCGCTTCCGACCGACACGCTCACGGCCGCGCAGGCGATCGCACGTTATCCGTGGTACCAGCCGCAGCGCGTGTTCGCGCTGCTGGACGTCTTCTATCCGGTACCGTCCGGCAAGAACCTCCGGCCGGTGCCGTACATGCCTTATCTGCAAACCGCGCCGAGCGCGTGGGTGCTGCCGCTCAAGTTCGACGGCGGAGGCTACCGCGCCGGCGGCAAGGCGATGTTCGATGCCGAGGGCAATCTCTGGGTCGGCGACAACTTCACCGTCGGCTGGCAGGCGAATGACGCGCTGTGGCAGGGCCACGCCACGAAGTTCGATCCCAACGGCAAGCCGCTCTCGCCGATCACTACCGGCTTCACCGGCGGCGGCATGGAAGGCGGCACCTTCGGTGCAGCGGTGGACCTCAAGGGCAACGTCTGGCTGTCGAGCTACGGCAGCAAGTCGATCACCGTATTCGACAAGGATGGCAAGCCCCTCACGCCGCCGGACGGCATCAACTTCGGCGGTCGGCTCGGCCTGATGCAAGGCGTCATCACCGCGCCCAACGGCGACGTGTGGGCGCTGGGCATCTCCAAGCGCCAGTTGCTGTACTTCCCGAAGGGCGACTGGACGAAAGGCACGATCGTTTGCGAGGGCGATAGCGCAGAGCCTTGCAAGTCGTTCACGGCACCGTTCCACCTCGCCATCGACCAGCAGGATCGGATCTGGGTGTCGGACAGTTCCGTGCACGTCATTCGCTTTCCAGCCTCGGATCCGACGAAAGCCGTCAAGCTCGACGTGCGCTCCAACAACAGCGGACTCAACATCGACAGCCAAGGCAACGTGTGGGTGACCAATCGCTTCGGATCGGGGCTCATCGGCATGGCGCACATGGTGGACATGGCCGTACACCTGAAGGCAGGCAGTGTCCTTTCTGCGTCGGACTACCTGACGAAGACGATGTCCGAGCAGAAAGGCGGCAGCGGGAGTGTCACCTTGCTGCGGCCGGATGGCACGCAGTTCCCGGGCTCTCCGTTCAAGGGCGGCGGCCTGCCGGGACCCTGGGCCGTCGTCGTGGATGGCAACGACAACGTGTGGATCAGCAACTTCGCGATGCCGGCGAGTCCCATCGTGCAGCTGTGCGGCGTGCGCACCGAGAGTTGCCCGCCGGGCATGAAGACCGGTGACCAGATCTCGCCGCCGGGCGGCTACGTTGGGGGGGGCCTCCAGTTGCAGACCGACATCGCCGTCTCGCCTACGGGCGACGTGTGGGCCATCAACAACTGGCAGGACATCGACAGCTGCTACCCCGGCGCGACCGAAGCGCTGTCGACCCGCTGTGGCGGGCAGGGCGTGGTGATTTTCTTCGGCATGGCCAAGCCGGTGCGCAGTCCGCAGATCGGGCCGGCGCGGCCGTTCTGATCCAGACGTAAGCGGGAAGAAGAGATATCGAATGGAGACGGGAATGAAATACGGAACGAAATCGACGGTGCGCATCGCGGTCGCGCTTGCTGCGCTGGCGCTCGCAGTGTCGCCCGCGCGCGCAGAGATGAGCGCGGAAGAATTGGCCAAGCTCGCCCAGAACCCGGTAGGCAACCTGATCAGCCTTCCGTTCCAGAACAACACGAACCTCAACTTCGGGCCGGAGAAGGGCACGCAGAACGTCCTCAACATCCAGCCGGTGATCCCGATCTCCGTCAGCGAAGAGTGGAACATCATCACGCGCACGATCGTGCCGGTGGTGTCGATGCCCTCGCTCGGTCCGGACATCGGCAGCAAGAGCGGCGTTGGCGACACGGTGTTCACCGCATTTCTTTCGCCAGCCAAGCCGGGTCACTGGATCTGGGGCGCCGGCCCTGTGGTGCAGATCCCCACCAACAGCAGCGCGGAACTCGGCAACAAGAACTGGGGGCTCGGACCGTCGGTGGTGGTGTTGCACCTCGAGCACGGCAACCCCTGGGTGTACGGCGTGCTGGTGAACAACATCTGGTCCCTCACGAGCGACAAGCAGGGCGGCTCGTACAACAATGGGCTGATACAGCCATTCGTGAATTACAACTTTGCCGGAGGGCTCTATCTCACCAGTGCGCCGATCATGACGGTGGACTGGAAAGCGAGCAGCGGCCAGCAGTGGCTGGTGCCGATCGGCGGCGGCGTGGGCAAGATCTTCCACTTGGGCAAGCTGCCGGTGAACACGCAGCTCTCCGCCTACTACAACGTCGTGCGGCCCGACTACCAGGCCAATTGGCAGATTCGTGCGCAAGTACAGCTGATGTTTCCGAAATGATTGCAGGAGCAAACGAAATGGGTGATGGCGGCCGCAGGGTGAGCCGGATGCTGGGTGCGGGCGTGCTCTGTTCCGCGATGTTGCTCGCGGGTTGTGCTGCCCCAGGTCCGGCTGCCAACGCGCCGAATGCGGGCACCGCGGGAACGGTGGCCTCCGAGGCCACCGTGGCCAACGTACGACGCGTTGGATTCCTCACCGACTATTCGCGGCTGCAGCCGATGCCCGGTGGCGGGGGGATGCTGTGCTGGCGCAGCGCCGGCACGAACTGGAAGCAATACGACAAGGTGATGTTCGAGCGCATTCAGGTCTTTCTCAAGCCCGGGTCGACGCAATCCGTCGACCC
>CAZIZD010000168.1:0-9281 GCA_964543615.1 uncultured Alcaligenaceae bacterium
ACAAGGATTGGGGCGAAGGCCCGCCGGTGGTTTTCAGCCACGGCTGGCCCCTCACGGCCGACGACTGTGACGCCCAGATGCTCTTTTTCGGCCAGCGCGGATTCCGCGTGATCGCGCACGACCGCCGCGGTCATGGTCGCTCCACGCAGACGTGGGACGGCAACGAGATGAACACCTATGCCGACGACGTGGCGGCGCTCCTCGACGCGCTCGACGTGAAGAACGCCGTGATGGTCGGCCACTCGACGGGCGGCGGCGAAGTGACGCGCTATCTCGGACGCCACGGCACGAAGCGCGTGGCGAAGGCGGCGATCGTGGGCGCCGTGCCGCCGCTCATGCTCAAGACCGCCGCGAACCCGGGCGGCCTGCCGATCGACGTGTTCGACGGCATCCGCGCCGGCGTCGTGAAGGACCGCTCGCAGACCTACATGGACATCACGATTCCGTTCTACGGCTACAACCGCGCGGGCGCTGCGGCTTCGCAGGGCGTTCGCGACAAGTTCTGGCTGCAGGGCATGATGGGCGGGGTGAAGCCGCAGTACGACTGCATCAAGGCGTTCTCCGAGACCGACTTCACCGAGGACCTGAAGAAGATCGACGTCCCGGTGCTCGTGATGCACGGCGACGACGACCAGATCGTGCCCATCGGCGCGTCGGCGCACATGTCAGCGAAGCTGCTGCCCAAGGCGACGCTCAAGGTGTACCCGGGATTCTCGCACGGCATGTGCACGGTCAACGCGGACACGATCAACGAGGACCTGCTCGCGTTCATCAAGGCGTAGCGCCCAGCGCGCTGCCACTTACGACTTCGCCTCGAAAGGAAGCTGCCATGATCCTGGGAATGAGCGTCGCCACGTTCACGCTGGTGCACGTGGTGCTGAGCCTGATCGGCATCGTCGCCGGACTCGTCGCCATGCTGGCCCTCGCGGGCTCGCGGCTGTTGCCGGGGTGGACGCTCCTGTTCCTCGCCACCACGATCCTCACCAGCGTCACCGGCTACTTTTTCCCAGTCGACAAGATCCTGCCGTCGCACGTCGTCGGGGCGATCTCGCTTGCGGTGCTCGCGATCGCCGTGATCGCGTTGTATCGCGGCCGGCTTGCCGGACACTGGCGCTGGATCTACGTCGTCACCGCGACGATCTCGTTGTACCTCAACGTGTTCGTGCTCGTCGTGCAGGCGTTCCTCAAGATCGACGCCCTGAAGGCGCTGGCGCCGACGCAATCCGAGCCGCCGTTCGCGATCGCGCAGGGCATCGTGTTCCTCGCGTTCGTCGTCATCGGCTTCCTCGCCGTGCGAAGGTTCCACCCCGAGACGGCACCGTCGGCGCTTAGCCGCGCGTGAACGGGCGCGCGACGCCAGTCCTGCTTTGCCTCCTCACGGCCATCACGGGGATCGTGGACGCGGTGAGCTTCCTGGCGCTCGGCCACGTGTTCGTCGCGAACATGACCGGCAACGTTGCGTTCATCGCCTTCGCAGTCGCGGGAGCAACCAACCTGTCGATCGGCGGCTCGCTGCTCGCGCTCGTCGCGTTCATGCTGGGTGCGTTGGTCGCAGGGCAATGGAGCGCAAAGCTGCAAGCCGCCCGCATGGCGCGCCTGGGCCTGGTGGCCAAGGGATGCCTCACCGCGGCGGCGCTCGCACTGGTCGTCGTTGCAGGGACGGAGGGGGCAGTCCGTTATGCGACGATCGTGCTGCTCGCCGTCGCGATGGGCATCCAGGGCGCGGTCGTGCGACGCATCGCAGGCGGCGAGCCGTCGACCAACGTCCTGACGACGACGCTCACGGCGCTGGCGGCCGATGCCCCCATCGGTGGAGCACACGGCCCGGCCGCGCACCGCGTGCTCGCGCTACTCGCCCTGCTCGCGGGCGCAGGAGCCGGTGCGGCGCTCGTGCTGCACGCAGGGGTGGAAGCGGCGCTCGTATTCGCGCTGGTCCTGCTGGGCGCGAGCGCCTTCGCGATCCACGGCATGTCCGGACGCGAGGCCGGGAATCCGGGAGAATGACGCCATGTACCTGCCCGAGCATTTCGAAGACAAGCGCCCGGAGGAACTGCATCGCCTGCTCGACCGCCATCCGCTGGGAACGCTGGTCGTGCACGGGCCGCACGGACTCGACGCCAACCACATTCCATTCGAGCCGGTGACCGGCCGCGACGGCGCGACGACGCTGCACGCGCACGTCGCGCGGGCGAATCCGGTCTGGCAGGAGATCACGGACGGGGCGAAGGTCCTCGTGATCTTCCACGGCAGCGACGCGTATGTTTCGCCGAGCTGGTATCCCTCCAAGCACGAGACGCACCGCCAGGTGCCGACGTGGAACTACCAGGTGGTCCACGTGCACGGCGTCATCGCGATTCGCGACGACGCGCGCTTCGTGCGCGGCGTCGTGGCGCGTCTCACCCGCCGCCACGAAGCACGCGCGGACAACGCCCGGCCGTGGCGCATGACCGACTCGGCGCCGGATTACATCGACGGCATGCTGCGCAACATCGTCGGCATCGAGGTCGTTCCGGAACGCATCGTGGTCAAGTCGAAGCTCGGGCAGAACAAGGAAGCGCGCGACCGCGTGGGCGCGGCACACGAGCTCGACAAGCGCGGCGCTGCTGAAGTGTCGTCCGCAATGCTCGCCGCGGGCAAGCTTCAGGACTGAGGCGCGCTTCTCTCCGACACCACCGCACGCCAGAATTTCTCCGCCGCGGGATGCAGGGTTGCCCGCTGCCGGAAGAGCCGTATGTCGACGGGGATCGACCATGCGGCATCGTCCACGACGAGCAGCCTGCCGGCCGCAAGATCGTCGGCGATGAGCGTGCGCGGCAGCCATGCCACGCCGCGGCCGTCGAGCGCCATGGTGCGCAGCACCGACGCGAGATGCGCCGTGAACACCACCTCCGCACGAATGGCCTCGAGCGCGGCGCCGCGCAGCGCGCGCACGAGCCGCCCGATGCCCGACTCGGCGCTGTAATCGAGCACGGGCACGCGCCGGGTCCCACCGCCCACCAGCGCAAACCTCGCCTTGCCGCTGCCCGCGGGTGCCGAAACCGGGAGGAGCTCGTCCCGGCCCACCACCGCCGACCGGTAGTGTGCATTGTCGATCTGCATCGGCACCTGGTCGTGCGCATGGCAGAGGACGAACTGCACGCGCCCCTGCACGATCAGCGCCTCGCACTGCTGCAGCACGTCGCTCGCAAGCTGCACGGGCCCCATGGGAACGCGGGACTCGAGGCCGCGCAACCAGGAAGGCAGGAACGTGAAGGACAGTGCGTGGGTCGACGCGATGCGCAACGTCGCCGACGTGGCGTCCGCGATGGCGCGCGCTTCGTCGGGGATCTGAGCCACCCGCGCCAGGACCTCCTGGGCGACGGAGCGGAACCACTCCCCGGCCTCGGTCAGCGAGGCCGGCTGCGTCGTCCGGTCGATCAGCACCACGCCGAGCCACTCCTCGAGCGCGCGGATGCGGCGGCTGAACGCCGGCTGCGTCATGTGCCGCTCCGCCGCGGCGCGGGAGAAGTTGCCGGTGGCGGCGAGTGCCAGGAAGTCTTCCAGCCAGAGGAAGTTCATGGCCGATGCTTTGCAGGCATGGAACGAGGCCGAATGGGCATTGGGCAGGCGCGCCAGGTGCGGGCATGATGGAAGCTCCCGACGGCGATTGCAACCCGAACGCCGCGCCCCGCACTCCTGGAGGACCCGATGCCCACGATCGCGAGTTATCGCGGAATCATCCCCGCCATCGCCTGCCCGTTCTCCAAAGACTTCGCCATCGACGAGCCCGCCCTGCGCCGCCATGCCTCATGGCTCGCTGCGCAGCCCGGCGTCGTGGCGATCATGACCAACGGACACACCGGCGAGGTCTTCTCGCTGACGCCTCGCGAGCGCGCCGAGGTGACGCGCATCGTGGCGCACGAGCTCAAAGGTAAGCTGCCCGTGATCTCGTCGATCGTGTGCGAAGGGCTCTCCGACGCGCGCGAGCACGCGAAGATGGCGCGCGAAGCGGGGGCCGCGGCGCTCGACGTCATGCCGCCCCACCACTGGCTGCGCTTCGGCTTCCGCCCGGGCCACGTGCGCGACTACTTCGAGGCCATCGCGGAAGGCGGCCTCGACCTCGTCGCCCACGTCTATCCCGCGTGGACCCGCGCCTCCTACTCCTCGGCCACGCTCGCGGAGCTCGCGAAGCTTCCCTACGTGCAGGCCTTCAAGGTGGGACAGCGCGACATGAACAAGTACGCAGCGGACATCCGCGCAATCCGCGCCGCGGACGCATCCAAGGTGATCCTCACGTGCCACGACGAGTACCTGCTCGCCTCGATGGTGCAAGGCGTGGACGGCGCGCTGGTCGGCTTCGCCACGTTCATCCCGTCGCTCATCAACGACCTGTGGCAGGCGGTGCAGGCGGGCGACTTGAAGCGCGCGATGAAGATCCAGGACGTCATCACGCCGCTCAAGGACGCCGTTTACGGCGGCGGCGAGCCCACCGGCGAGGCTCACGCGCGCATGAAGATGGGCATGTACCTCGCGGGTGTGCTCGACGCGCCCACCGTGCGTCCGCCGACCGAGGCGCCGTCCGAACAGGAGATGGCCGCGCTGCGCAGTGCCGTCGCGCAGGCCGGATTGCTCAAGCGTTGAAGAACCGGAGGAGGAACCCATGAACCGCAGGAATCTCGTTTGCGCGGCGCTCGCCGCGGGAGTGCTGGGCATCGCCACGCCGGCGCTCGCCGACACGTACCCGACCAAGCCGGTCACCATCGTCATCCCGTTCCCGCCGGGCGGAACGCTCGACGTCGTCGGACGCATGCTCGCGCAGAAGCTCACCGAGCAGATGGGCCAGAGCTTCGTCGTCGACAACCGGCCCGGCGCGGGGGGAACGATCGGCGCAAGCCTCGTCAAGAACGCGCGGCCCGACGGCTACACGCTGCTGTTCAGCCCGTCCACGTTCGTGTCCACGCCGATGACGATGCCCGCGCCGCCGTACGACGCGGTCAAGGATTTCACGCCGGTGGCACTCGTGGCCAAGGCCCCGCTCGCCATCGCCGTTCGAACGGACCTGCCGTTCAACGACGTGAAGGGCATGATCGCGTACGCCAAGGCCAACCCCGGCAAAATGTCGTTCGCCATCGGCTCCTCGGCGTCGGCCGGACACATGTCGACGGAGCTCCTGAAGCGCGCCGGCGGCATCGAGTACCTGATCGTGCCCTACAAGGGATCGGGACCCGCCTACCAGGATCTGATCGGTGGCCGCATCGATGCGTTCATCGATCCGATCCTCGGCTCGTCGTCGCACGCCAAGGCGGGCAAGGTCAAGGTGATCGCGGTGACCTCGAAAGAGCGCGTCCCGTCCCTTCCCAACACGCCGACCGTGGGCGAGACGATCCAGGGCTACGAGTTCTTCAGCTGGTACGGTCTGTGGGGCCCCGCGAAGATGCCACGCGAAATCGCCGACCGGCTCAACGCCGAAGTCAACAAGGCGCTCAGTGGCGACATGAAGGCGAAGCTCACGGAACAGGGATTGCTCCTCACGCCGGGGTCGATCGATGACTTCGTGAAGTTCCAGCACGACGACACCGTGCAGATCACGAAGATCATCAAGGACGCCAACATCAAGGCCGAGTAGGAAAGTGAGCGGGCGAAGCGTACTCGTCACCGGATCGAGCTCCGGCATCGGCAAGGCCATCGCGCAGGCCTTGCTCGCGCAGGGCTACGCTGTAACGGGATTCGACGTGGCCGATCCGACGATCGCCGACGCGCGCTTCGTGCCGGTCCGCGTGGACCTGTGCGACGTCGACGCGACCGAGCGGGCCGCGGGCAGCCTCGACCGCATCGATGCGCTGGTGCACGCCGCGGGAGTGCTGCGCGTCGGTGCGCTGGGCGACCTGGCCGCGGCCGACGGTACGCTCATGTGGAAGCTGCACGTGGTGTCGGTCACGCGCCTCGCGAACGTCCTCCTGCCGCGCATGATCGCGGCGCGCACCGGACGCGTGGTCCTGATCGGCAGCCGCGTTGCGCAGGGCAAGGCGCTGCGCAGCCAGTACGCCGCCACCAAGGCGGCGCTCCTGGGCCTTGCGCGAAGCTGGGCCGCGGAAGCGATCGCTGCGGGAGTCACGGTCAACGTCGTGTCGCCCGCCGCCACCGACACCGCGATGCTCGACGACCCCGCGCGCAAGAGCGCAACGCCCATGCTGCCGCCGCTCGGCCGCCTCATCCGGCCCGACGAGATCGCCGCGCTCGTCGCGTTCCTCCTCTCCGATGTTGCAGGCGCCATCACCGGCCAGGACATCCAGGTCTGCGGCGGCGCCTCCCTCCCCCGCTGAAAACACGAAGCACGTCATGAAGATCGTCGACATCCGCGAAGTCACCAAGCCCATCAAGTCGAACATCCGCAACGCCTACATCGACTTCTCGAAGATGACGCTGAGCCTCGTCGCGGTGGTGACCGACGTCGTGCGCGACGGCAAGCCTGTGGTGGGCTACGGATTCAATTCCAACGGCCGTTATGGCCAGGGAAGCCTCATTCGCGAGCGCTTCCGTCCGCGCGTCCTCGAGGCCGATCCGTCGAGCCTCGTGGACGAGCGTCACGGCACCCTCGACCCGCACAAGGTCTGGGCCGCGATGATGATCAACGAGAAGCCCGGCGGGCACGGCGAACGGTCGGTGGCCGTCGGCACCATCGACATGGCCGTGTGGGATGCCGTGGCCAAGATCGAGGAAAAGCCGCTGTTCGAGCTCCTCGCGCAACGCCATGGCACCGGCAAGGCGAATCCGCGCGTGTTCGTGTACGCGGCGGGCGGCTACTACTGGCCGGGCCAGGGACTCGAAGGACTCACGCGCGAGATGCAGGGGTACCTCGATCGCGGCTACTCGGTGGTCAAGAAGAAGATCGGCGGCGCCTCGCTTGGCGAGGACATGAAGCGCATCGAGGCCGTGCTTAAGCTGCTGGCTCCCGGGCAAAGGCTCGCCGTCGACGCCAACGGCCGCTTCGACCTGCCCACTGCCATCGCGTACGCGAAGGCACTGTCGCAGTACGACCTCTTCTGGTACGAGGAGGCGGGCGACCCGCTCGACTACGCGCTGCAGGCGGAACTCGCCGAGCATTACGCGAAGCCGATGGCGACGGGCGAGAACCTGTTCTCGATGCAGGACGCGCGCAACCTCATCCGCTACGGCGGCATGCGGCGCGACCGCGACTGGCTGCAATTCGACTGCGCGCTGAGCTACGGTCTTGTCGAGTACCTGCGCACGCTCGACATGCTGCGCGAGCACGACTGGTCGCCGTCGCGCTGCATCCCGCACGGCGGTCACCAGATGTCGCTTGCGATCGCTGCCGGCCTGGGCCTCGGTGGCAACGAGTCCTACCCCGACCTCTTCCAGCCTTACGGTGGATTCCCCGACGGAGTGAAGGTGGAGAACGGCTACGTTACGCTGCCTCCGCTCCCCGGCATTGGCTTCGAGGGCAAGAGCGATCTCATCGCGGAGATGCGCGAGCTCGCGTCGTAGATCAGCGGGACGGCAGGATTCCCCAGCCCGCGAGCGCTTCGCGCATCCTGCGCATCTGCCCGTCCGTGAGCGGCCACGCCGACGGCGGGCGCGTGGGACCGCAGTCCTCGCCGATCATCTGCAGCGCGGCCTTCACGCCGCTCACGTTGGCGCCGCTCATCTCCTCCGCGCGGATCTCCTCGAACGGCGCCATCACGGCGATGAGGCGTGACGCCTCCACGTAATCGCCCGAGGCGAGCGCGCGATGGATCGCCACCGATTGCGTGGGCCACACGTTGATGAGACCCGACGTGAATCCGCGCGCGCCCACCGCGTAGAACGGCGGCGCCCAGGGCTCCGCCAGTCCATCGACCCACACGATGTCCGGCGAGCAGCGGCGGATGGCCTCGGCCAGGCGCATGGGCGTAGGGCACGCCCACTTCACGCCAGCAACTCCGGGCACTTGCGTGAGCGCCTCGATCGCATCGAGGCCGATCGCATCGTTGCGCAGGTAGAGCATGATCGGCAATCCATCGCCCGCCTCCGCGACGCGCTTGACATACTCCACGACGCCGCGCGGCGCGACGAACGGATCGGGCGGCTGGTGCACCATGAGGACCCGCGCACCCGCGGCACGCGATGCCTTCGCGAGCGCGCATGCGTCGCCGACGCTCTTCCCGACGCCGCCTATCAGCGGCACGCGGCCGGCGACGATCTCCGCCGCCGCGTGCACCATCTTCTCGGCCTCGGGCACCGTCAATCCGTAGAACTCACCCGTGTTGCCGTTGGCCACCAGCATGTGGACGCCCGCGCCGACCGCGCGCTCGACGAGCGGACGCAGGCGCGCTGGGGCGATGCGATCGCTGTCGTCGAACGGCGTGACGAGGATGCCGGAGATGCCGGCCAGGGCCTCGCGCAGCGAAGGATCGATCGTCATGCGGACTCCATCGTCTCGACCGCGCGCCATGCGACGTCGGCGATCACGCGGGCGCGCTTGCCGACGTTGACGGCATCGGGATCGGCGGAGTTGCCGAGCTCGGCGCGCTTGGCGATGCCCTGCAGGATCGCGGCCAGGCGGAACATGCTGAACACCACGCAGAACTCCCAGTCGCGCGGGTCGATCGGCGAACGTCCGGTGCGCTCGCAGTAGCGGTCGACGTACGCGCGCTCGCCGGGAATGCCGAGAGAAGGAAGGTCCTGTCCCGCCATCCCGCGGAACTGCTCCTGCGAAAGGCGCCAAGCCATGACGTGGTACGCGAAATCGGCGAGCGGATGACCGAGGGTAGACAGCTCCCAGTCGAGCACCGCGATCACGCGCGGCTCGGTGGGATGCACGATCAGGTTGTCGAGGCGGAAGTCGCCGTGCACGATCGAGCTCGCCTGGTCGGTGATGATGTTGTGCGGGAGCCACTCGATGAGCCGGTCCATCGACGGGATCGACTCGGTCTCGGACGCGCGATACTGCCTGGACCAGCGCCCGATCTGCCGCTCGAAGTAGTTGCCGGGCTTGCCGTAGTCGGCCAGGCCCACGGACGCGGCGTCCACGCCGTGCAGCGCGGCGATCACGCGGTTCATCTCGTCGTAGATCGCGCCGCGCTCGGCGTTGGAAAGGCCGGGCAGCGACTGGTCCCACAGCACGCGGCCGTCCATGAAGGCCATTACGTAGAAGGCGCGGCCGATCACAGCCTCGTCTTCGCACAGCAGATGCATCTGCGCCACCGGCACGCCGGTGCCGGCCAGCGCCTTCATCACGCGGAACTCGCGCTCGATGGCATGTGCCGAAGGCAGCAGCCTGGCCGCCGGGCCGGGCTTGGTGC
>CAZIZD010000169.1:0-3896 GCA_964543615.1 uncultured Alcaligenaceae bacterium
TGTCCCGACGTCGGCTTGATCTGGCCCAGGATGCTGTTGAAGAGCGTGGTCTTGCCCGAGCCGTTGGGACCGATCACGCCGACGATCTCGCCGGGGCCGACGTTGAACGAGACGCCGTCGACGGCCTTGATGGCGCCGTATTGCTTCTTCACGTCCTTGACTTCGAGGAACGGCGAAAGGGCTCCAACCCTCTCGGCAACGGCAACATCGCCGCTCGCCGCCCCTTGGCGACCGGTGATCATGGCCGGGCCTCCGCCTTGGCAGCCGCCGGCGCCTTCTTCCACCTGTCGGCGATCGAGAGGATGCCGCCGGGCAGCCAGATCATGAGGAGCACGACCGCCACGCCAAAGAACACGAGGTACCACTTCTGCATGAACTTGAGCGCTTCCATGTTGCTCGCGCGCAGCACCTCGGGCAGCAGGATGATGATGATCGTGCCGACCACCGGTCCGAAGAAGCGTCCCGAGCCGCCCACGATCACCGCGAGCAGCATCATGAGCGAGGTGGAGACGTGGAAGGGGCCGGGCTCGATGAACTCGACCAGCGACGCGTAATACACGCCGCCGATGCCTGCGCATGCGGCGCCAATGGCGAAGGCGAGCAGCGTGTAGGCGGTGATGTTGACGCCGAGGCTCTCCGCCCGGATGGGATTGTCGCGCAGCGCCGCGAACGCGCGTCCCCAAGGCGAGCGCAGGAGGAACCACAGCACCGCGCCCAGCAGCAGGAGCGACACCAGCGTGAAGTAGAAGAACGCGATGTGCCCGTCGGTGGACACGCCGAGGATCGAGGGTCGCGGGATGCTCGAGATGCCGAACGTGCCGCCCGTGATCTTCTCCTCGTTGCGCATGACGAGGAACACGAGGACGTTGAAGCCCAGTGTCGCGAACGCGAGGTAGTGGTGCTGCACGCGCAGCGCGGGAAAGCCGACCGCGAGTCCGATCGCGAAGCACGCGACCGCCGCGATCGCCAGGACGAGTAGGAACGGCCATCCCATCTTGAGCAGGATCGCCGCGTGATACGCGCCGATGCCGAAGAACGCCGCCTGGCCGAGCGACATCTGGCCCGCATAGCCGACGGTGAGGTTGAGGCCCATCGTCGCCATGAGATAGACGCAGCAGAGCGTCATGAGGTACACGTCGCTGCGCTTCATGAAGAGCGCGCCGACGGCGAGCACGGCGACGACGCCCACGAGGGCGAGGAGTCCGGTCTTCTTCATACCTTGCGCTCCTCGGACTTGCCCAGGAGACCCTCCGGACGGAAGAGGATGACGAGCATGAACAGCACCAGGGCGACGCCCTCCTTGTAGGCCGGGGAGACGTAGAACCCGACGACGTTCTCGAGGACGCCGATCAGCACGCCGCCCAACAGGGCGCCGCGCGTCTGGTTGAAGCCGCCGATGATGGCTGCGAAGAACGCCTTCTGCCCGATCGAGTCGCCCATGTCGAACTTGGCGAGGTAGGTGGGCGTGATCAGCATCGCGGCCACCACCGCGAGGACCGCGTTGATGACGAACACGTACAGCACCATGCGCTTGACGTCGATGCCCAGCACCTTGGCGGCCTCGGTGTTCTGCGCGACGGCCTGCATGGCGCGGCCCGTGACGGTCTTGTTGAGGAAGGCCTGCAGCCCGACGACGATGGCGCCGGCGAGGATCAGCGTGCCGATGTCCGCAAACGACACGTTGATGCCGGCGAGCGATAGCTGGCCCGCCGGGAAGGGACTCGGGAACGGATGCGCCTCCGCGCTGTACCCTGCGCGCACCGCCGACTTGACCGCGATCGACAGGCCGAGTGTTGCGATGACGAGCGGGATCACGCCGTGCTTGATCAGCGGATCGACGATGACGCGCTTGAAGCCCGCGCCCAGCACGACCGCGGCGAGTGCGCACGTGAGCAGGAAAGAGAGCCACAGCGGCGCGCCGACCGCGATGAAGAACAGCATCGCGAACGCGGGCAGCATCACGAACTCGCCCTGTGCGAAGTTGATCACCCCCGCGGCCTGCCACAACAGCGTGAAGCCGAGCGCGGCGAGCGCGTAGATCGCGCCCGTCGCGGTCCCCGACACGATGAGCTGGACGAAGTCCCCCATGCTCCCTCCCGAAGGGATGACGTCCGGCGGTTACCTGGCGCCGGCGGGCGGCAGCGTGTCGGTGACGACCTGCTTGCCGTTGACGACCTTGACCAGGAAGCTCTCGCGATCGAGGTCGCCCTTGTCGTCGAACGTCACGTCGAGCAGCACGCCGGGGTAGTCCTTGACGGAGATCTTCGCCCCGTGCAGCGCCTTGGCGAACTCCTTGCTGTCGAACTTCTTGTTCTTCTCGGTGATGGCCTTCACGACGTACGCGGCGCTGTAGCCCTTCATGCCGTTGTGGTCGCTCTTGTACTTGTATTCCTTCTGGAACTTCTCGTCGAAGGCCTTGATGGCGGGCTGCGGGGCGTCGGCGGTGAGGCCCACGTGCGCGGTGGCGCCGTTGGCGGCCTCGCCCGCGAGCTCGATCACCTTCTGGCCGGTGAGCGTGGTCTCGCCGATGATCGGCTTGTCGTAGCCCTGCTTCTTGATCTCGCGCAGCGCGCGGGCCGACTCTTCCTCGTTGGTGTAGACGAAGAGCGCATCGGCGTTGGACTGCTTGGCCTTCAGCACCGCGCCCGAAAAGTCGACCTGGCCCGGGTCGGTCGAGATGTCGGCGACGACCTTGATGCCCTGCGCCTCGAGGGCCTTCATGATCGAGTCGCGGCCGCCCTTGCCGAAGTCGTTGTTGACCCACATGAGCGCGACCGTGTTGGCCTTGACATTGTTCTTGAGGTACTTGGCCACCTTGGGCATCGCGGTGTCCTGCGTGAACGACGTGCGGAACACGTACGGGTTGCCCTTTTGCGTGATGCTCGCGGCCTCGCCGCCGGTGAAGTTGGGGGTCTCGGCGCGCTTGCTTTCCTCCATCGAGACGATGATCGAGCCGGAGAACACCGGGCCCATGATCACGTAGGCCTTGTCGTCGATGGCCTTCTGCGTGAGCGCCTTGGCGATGCCGGGGTTGCTCTGCGTGTCGACCGAGATGACGTCGATCTTGCGGCCGAGGATGCCGCCCGCCGCGTTGATCTCCTTGAAGGCGAGCTTGAGGCCGTTGTCGAAGTTGGTGCCCGCGGTGGCGCCGCCGCCCGAGAGCTCGACGATGCTGTAGATCTTGACGGGCGCCTGCGCGAACGAGGCGAGCGGGAGCGCGAACGCGGCGGCCGCGACGAGCGTGCGAAGAGTGCGGTTGTGCATGATTCCTCCGTTCAGGTGGCGCATCGCGCGCCGTCGAATGCCCTGCGTGGCGGCCCATCCGGCTGCGCCGCTCCTCTTGTTGCGGAGCTTGTAGGCGCTCGGGCGATGCCTCGAACTGCAGCGGGGCGACACGCGGCGCCTTGGACCGATCGGGTCATCGCACCGCGGGACCCACGATATGCCTTGCCAAAACGGAGGTCAAGTGCGATTATCGAAAAAACGTGCGGTAATCGAACGAATGCAATAGCAATCGAACAGAAGCGATCACACACCCAAGCACTCCCGACATGACCCAGCGATCCACGGCAGAAGGCGCCGCCCGCAAGCCGTCGCCCGCGCCTGAAGCGGCAGCGTCGGCGGCAAGCGAGATCGCCGCGATGAGCGGCGACCCCGACTTCATGACCTCGCTTGCGCGCGGGCTCGCGGTGATCCAGGGATTCACGCAGCAGAAGCGCTCGCTGACCATCGCCCAGCTCTCGCATCGCACGGGCATCCCGCGCGCGGCCGTGCGGCGCTGCCTGTACACCCTGGGCAAGCTCGGCCTCGTGGGCACGAAGGACGGCAGGACCTTCTCGCTGCTTCCGAAGATCCTGACGCTGGGCCACGCCTATCTCTCGTCGTCGACGCTCGCG
>CAZIZD010000169.1:3906-9275 GCA_964543615.1 uncultured Alcaligenaceae bacterium
GCTTCGCGCAGCCGCTGCTCGACCGCGTGAGCGAGCGATCGGGAGAGTCCTCGTCGATCGCCATCCTCGACGGGACGGAGATCATCTACGTCGCTCGCTCCTCGAGCACGCAGCGCATCATGTCGGTGGACCTTTCGATCGGAACGCGCCTGCCGGCCTATTGCACGTCGATGGGACGCGCGCTGCTCGCCGACCTCGCGCCCTCGGAGCTCGAGGCTTACCTGCGCCGCGTGAAGCTGGTCGCGCACACGCCGAAGACCATCGTCGCGCCCGATCGCCTGCGCAAGGTCCTCTCCGACGCCGTGAAGGACGGATACGCCATCGTCGACCAGGAGCTCGAGCTTGGCTTGCGCTCCATCGCGGTTCCGGTGCGCAACGCTTCCGGCCGCGTCGCGGCCGCGATGAACATCAGCACGCAGGCGTCGCGCGTGCCCATGCAGGAGCTCACCCGCCGCTTCCTCCCCGAGCTCACCTCGGCGGCGCGTGAATTGTCGTCGATGTTGCTGTAGCCTCGCGGTTCGAACACGAGCGGCCCGGCGCGTCCGCGGCTGCCCACGACAACGGAGGAGACGGCATGAACCACGATTCACGCGCGCTGCGCGCGACGCTCGCATTGGCCATGGCTGCATCCGCGCTGCTGCCGGCGCACGCCGGGGCGCAGCCCTACCCCAACCACAGCATCCGCATGATCGTTCCGTATCCTGCCGGCGGCTCGGTGGACGTGCTCGGACGCGCGGTTGCAGAGAAGATCGGCGCGTCGATGGGCCAGCCCGTCGTCCCCGACAATCGCGTCGGCGCCAACGGATCCATCGCCCACCAGATGGTCGCCACCGCACCGGCGGACGGCTACACCATCGGCATGTCGGGCACGTCGCCGCTCGTCCTCGCGCCGCACCAGATCAAGGACCTGCCTTACGACACGGTCAAGGACTTTGCCTATCTCGCGTGCCCGGGCACCACGCCGTTCGTGATCGACGTGCACCCTTCGCTGCCGGTGAAGACGGTGCAGGAGCTCGTCGCCTACGCGAAGGCCAACCCCGGCAAGCTCAACTTCGGATCCGCGGGCCTCGGCAACTCGGCGCACCTCTCGGCGGAGCTCTTCAAGCGCACCACCGGCATCGACATGGTCCACGTTCCGTACAAGGGCAACGCGCTCGCGATGCAGGACCTGATCGCGGGGAACATCCAGGTGCTGTTCGACCCCGTGCAGACCTCGATCCCGCAGATCCAGGCCGGCAAGGTGCGCCCGCTCGCGGTGACGAGCAAGACGCGGTTCGCGGAGCTGCCCAACCTCCCGACCGTGGCGGAGTCCGGGTATCCGGGCTACGAGTTCGTCGTGTGGTACGCGTTCGTGGCGCCTGCCGCGACACCCGCGCCGATCGTCGCGAGGCTCAACGCGGAGATCAACAAGGCGGTAACCGACCCCGAGATGAAGAAGAGATTCGCCGCGCTCGGCGCCGACCTCACCGCGTCGAAGCCCGACGAATGCGGCGCGTTCGTGAGGAGTGAGCTCGCCGTATGGGGCAAGCTCATGGCGGACGTCGGGATCAGGAAGGAATGACGCGCCCGATGAAGCGTGAAGCGCACGAGGTCGCGGCGGAGTGGGTTCATCTCCAGTACGCCGAGCAGTCCGCATTCCGCGAGGTTTACGGCTTCGCGAGCGCGCACGGCATGGTCAATCTCGAGGGCATCCGCTACGTGCCGAAGGACCGACGCTCGCGCACGCTCTTCGTCTACATGCATCCCGCGTCCACGCTGCAGCTCCTGCCGGTGCCGCGGGCGATGGCGGCGCGCGGGGCGCACGTCCTTTGCGCGGGCAGCCGCTACGCGCGCAACGACACGGCGCTGATCATGGAGAAGGTGGTGCTCGACTTCGGCGCGTACGTCCGACACGCGAAGGAGGTGTGGGGCTACGGGCACGTCGTGCTCGCGGGCTGGTCCGGCGGCGGGTCGCTGTCGCTCATGTACCAGGCGGAGGCGGAGCGCCCGACGATCACGCACACGCCTGCCGGCGATCCGGTCGACCTCGTGCATGCCAATCTCGTACCCGCCGACGCGCTCACGTTCCAGGCGGCCCACGTTTCGCGCGCGGTGATGCTCGCAGAGATGATCGACCCCTCCGTGCGCGACGAGGATGATCCCGACGACCGCGAAGTCGAGCTCGACCTCTACGATCCGCGCAATCCGAACAAGCCGCCGTATTCAGCGGAGTACGTCGCGCGCTTCCGCGCCGCGCAACTCGACCGCCTGCGCAGGCGCACCGCATGGGTCAGGGACACGCTGGCGCGATTGCGCGAGAAGGGAGGCGGCGAGATGGAGCGCGGCTTCGTCACCCACCGCACGCTCGCCGATCCGCGCTTCCTCGATCCTGCGATCGATCCCAACGACCGGCCGATCGGCGCGTGCTATCTCGGCGATCCCGAGACGGTGAACAGCGGCCCCGTGGGCATCGCGCGCTTCTCGACGCTGCGAAGCTGGCTGTCGCAATGGTCCGTCGACGACACCAACGCGCACGGCGAGAAGTGCGCCGCGCGCATTCGCGCGCCGCTGCTCGCGATCGAGAACTCGGCCGACGACGCCGTGCCGCAGCCGCATACGCGGCGTGTGTTCGACGCGGCGGCCAGCAGCGACAAGGACTTCCGCGTGATCGAAGGTGCGACGCACTACTACGTGGGCCAGCCCGAGCACATGCACCGGGCGATCGACATCACGCTCGAGTGGCTCGCCGCTCGCAATTTGTACGACTAGATCGCTTCGCCGTTGCTGCGCTGGATCACGACGGTCGCCGAGCGCGGCCGTCCGTCGGGGCGGAAGTCGGGCCAGTTCGAGTGCGCGCGCGGGTTCTTGGGGTCGTTGGCTTCGCCGCCGATCTCGCCGGGATGCTGGATATTCACGAACGCAGTGCGCCCGTCGGGCGTGAACACGAGTCCCGTGATCTCGCATCCCACCGGTCCCGTCAGGAATCGCCGGAACGCGCCGGTTGCCGGATCCACGACCAGCAGCTGGTTGTTGCCGAACCGCTCGAAGTCGCCCTTGTTGAGACGCGACGGCGAGATGTCGGTCATCACCCACAAGCGGCCGGACGGGTCGAAGCGCACGCCGTCGGGATTGGCGAAGGCGTCGCCCGTGAAGTTGCCTCGAAGGCCCGGATCGGACGCGGACGGATCGCCCGCGATGGCAAGCATGTCCCAACGAAACGCAAGCGACGTTGGATCGTCGTTCGCCTCGCGCCAGCGCACCATGTGTCCCGCGAGATTGTTCGCACGCGGGTTCGCGGCGTCGGGGCCAGGCTTGCCACTCGCGCCGCGCTCGGTATTGTTGGTGAGCGTGACGACGACCTCGCGCGTCTTCTCGTTGACGGCGATCCACTCGGGCCGGTCCATTTTCGTGCCGCCGACCACGTCCGCGGCCATGCGCGTCTTGACGAGCACCTCGGCCTGGTCGCGAAAGCCGCGCTCCGCGGTGAGGCCGCGCTCGCCGTGCACCAGCGGCAGCCATTGCCCGCTGCCGTCGGCGTTGAACTTCGCGACGTAGAGCACGCCGTGGTCGAGCAGCGAGGCGTTGGCCGCGCGGTTCGTCTTGTCCACGCGATCGCGGCTCACGAACTTGTAGATGTACTCGAAGGCCTTGTCGTCGCCGGTGTAGATCGCCAGCCGCCCGTCGGGGGCGAGCGAGGGCGTGGCGCTTTCGTGGCAGCAACGGCCCAGGGCCGTGCGCTTGACGGGCTTGGACGCGGGCTCGTAGGGATCGATCTCGACGACCCATCCGAAGCGGTTCGACTCGTTGGGGTGCTTGGCGAGATCGAAGCGATCGTCGCCCGCTTCCCAATTCGCGCGAGAGCGCGCCGGGATGAGATCGCGCTTCATGAGATCGGTCTGCGTGCCGGCGGCGACGAATCGGTCCTGGAAATTCTCTTCGCAGGTGAGGTACGTGCCCCACGGCGTCCACCCGTGGGCGCATCCGGCGAACGTGCCGAGTACCTCGCGGCCCGCCGGATCGCGCGCGGTCTTCATGAGCTCCGATCCGGCGGCGGGGCCGGCGATGGCACATGGCGTAGCCGCGGTGATGCGCCGCGCGTAGCGCGACGGGCGCACGACGCGCCATCCGCCCGCGGACTTCTCGATCTCGATCACCGACACGCCGGAAGTCGCGATCGCCTTCGCGACCTTGGCCGCGCTCCAGTTTGCGGTGCCGTCGGGGAACAGCAGCCCGTCGCTGTGGTACTCGTGATTGATGGCGAGGAGCCCGTGCGCGGAATCGCTCGAGCCGTAGGGCAGCGGGAAGTACTCCATGCCGTCGTGATGCATGCCGGCCTGCAATGCCTGTTCCTCGGCGCTGTTGGACGCGTCGAAGCGAAACGCCGGCGAGCCCGCTGCCGCTCCCACCGGATCGCCCCAGGCGAAGAGCACGTCGGCGCGATATCCGTCGGGCACGACCAGCGTGTCGTTGCGAGACAGCGGAACGGACTGGAAGGAGGCAGGAGCGCCGGAGCGCGAAGGTGTCGCGCACCCGAACATCGCACCCAGCGCGGCCGCTACCCCGCTCGCAAGGACGCGCCTTCGCGTGACCATCGGGCTACTTGCCGAGGTTGAGGTAGGCCCAGATGAGGGCCATCGCGCCCAGGATGGACATGATCCAGCCGGCGCGATGGAACTTGCCGTCGTTGCTGCGCCACAGGAGGCTCGTGACGATGCCGCCCACGAGCGATCCGCCGATGCCGAGCGCGACGGTCATCCAGAAGCCCAGGGGAATGCCGCCCGGATAGAAGTAGCGCGCGAGCACGCCGACGATGAAGCCCACGATGATGAGACCGATGATGCCGAAAATGCCCATTGCCGCGCTCCGGTTGGCGGGTGGAAACCGCCTGCGATGCTAGCACGCGTAAGGCCGCGCGATGGCCGCGCGACCAACGGCATGCACATCCGTTTCCCGCTCTTCGCGCTGGGCGCGATCCTCGTGGTTTCCACAGGTGGCGCCGGTGCCGCGCCGGCCTGCACGGCGACGTCGGGGCGCGAGACCCTGCCTCTGGTCGAGCTCTACACGTCGGAGGGTTGCGACAGTTGCCCTCCCGCCGATCGATGGCTGTCCGCGACGTTCCCCGCGCCAACCGCCTCCGCGTCCGTTCTCGCGTTCCACGTCGACTATTGGGACCGGCTGGGGTGGAAGGACCGCTTCGCATCCTCCGCGCACACGGCGCGGCAGTACGACTCGATGCGCGCCCGGGGCGCTACGTTTGTCTACACGCCGCAGGTGCTCGTGCAGGGACGCGAAGTCGACGCCGGCAAGCGCGCGAAGCATCTTGCCGACGTGCGTGCGCAGCCCGCCCGCGCGGCGATCGCGATGGAGGCGCAGCGCCTCGAAGGACCGGT
>CAZIZD010000170.1:0-9238 GCA_964543615.1 uncultured Alcaligenaceae bacterium
CAGGTGGTCGAGGTCGACGAGGAGTTGATGTCGATCTACCTCGAGAAGGGCGAGGTCGCGCCGGAGCAGCTGCATGCGCCGTTCGAGAAGGCGCTGCGCGAGGGCCATCTCGTCCCGGTGTGCTTCGTGTCGGCGCGCACCGGCGCAGGCATCGCGGAGCTGCTCACGGTGTTCGACAAGCTCCTGCCCAATCCCGCCGAGGGCAATCCTCCGCGCTTCACCAAGGGCGAGGGAGAGAGCGCGATCGAGTTCCACTCCGAGCCCGACGCGGCCAAGCACGTGCTCGCGCACGTGTTCAAGGTCGTGATGGATCCGTTCGTGGGCAAGCTCGGGATCTTTCGCGTGCACCAGGGCACCATCACCAGGGACACGCAGCTCTTCGTGGGCGACGGGCGCAAGCCCTTCAAGGTCGGCCACCTCTTCATGCTCCAGGGCAACAAGAACGTCGAGGTGGACCGCGTGATCCCCGGCGACATCGCCGCGGTGGCCAAGGTCGACGAGATCGAGTTCGACTGCACGCTGCACGACTCGCACGACGAGGACCAGATCCACATGGCGCCGCTCGAGTTCCCCACGCCCATGCACGGCGTGGCCATCGAGCCCAAGCGGCGCGGCGACGAAGGACGCATCTCGGACGTCCTGCACCGCATGATCGCGGAAGACCCCACGCTCAAGCTTGCGCACGACGTGAACCTCAACGAGACCGTGCTGTGGGGACTGGGCGACCTGCACCTGCGCTCGGTGCTCGAGCGCATGTCGAGCCAGTTCAAGCTCGAGGTGAGCACGCGCCCGCCGCGCATTCCCTATCGCGAGACGATCACCGCGCCGGCCGAGGGGCATCATCGTCACAAGAAGCAGACGGGCGGCGCGGGGCAGTTCGGCGAGGTCTATCTCAAGATCGAGCCGCTGCCGCGCGGATCGGGATTCGAGTTCGTCAACTCGGTGAAGGGCGGCGCGATCCCGACCAACCTGATTCCCGCCGTGCAGAAGGGCGTGGAGCAGGTGCTGGCCGAGGGGCCGATCGCGGGATTCCCGCTGCAGGACGTGCGCGTGAACGTGTACGACGGCAAGTTCCACGCCGTGGACTCGAAGGAGGTCGCGTTCGTGTCGGCGGGCAAGAAGGCCTTCATCGACGCGATCTCGAAGGCGCGGCCCATCGTGCTCGAACCGGTCGTGGCACTCGAGGTCAACTGCCCCGCGGCGAACATGGGCGACGTCACCGGCGACCTCTCCTCACGGCGCGGGCAGGTGACGGGCACCAAGACTCTGCAGGCCGGATCGCTTGCAGTGACCGGCACGGCGCCGCTGGTGGAGCTCGACGGCTATGCCGCGCGGCTTAAATCGATGACGGGCGGGCAGGGCGCGTGGTCGATGCAGCTCTCCCACTATGAGCAGGCGCCGCCTGTGCTCCAGCAGCAGCTCGCGGCGGAATACGCGAAGCACCGCAAGCACGAGGAGGAGTAGCGAAGGATGCGGGCGCATCGACTCACGCCCGCGCCCTCCACTCGAACTTCCGGCCTGGCCACAGCCGGTCGATCACCGGCACCAGCGGCGAGCACAGGAACAGCGCCCACACGAGGCCGTTGGTCCTGAATAGCGCGTACTGCCACAGGAACGCAGCGATCGCGACCGCGATCGCGTAGCCCATGCGCGCGCTCCTGCGATTGGGGATCGTCATGGGGTCCGAGATCATGAAGAATGCGAAGAGCAGCAGGCCGCCGTTGCCCAGCTGGTGCAGGAAGATCGTCCAGGGCTGGCCAAGCGCGATCACGCGCAGCGCGACGAGCCCGAGGTAGGCGGCGAGGAACACCCACGCGATGTCGGCGCGTCGCGCGCGGCTGACGACGACACCGCCGAGTGCGACGAACCACACGGCGAGCGCCAGATCCTGCCCCCACTGCCCCGGCGAGATCCATGCGCCGGGAAGAAAGGAGATGGCCAGGATCACGCCGAGGTTGCCCGGGTTGTAGACGTGCTTGCCGTGAATGCGGATCACGAACTTCGATGAGACGGCGAGCGCCGCCGCCAAGGGATGCACCCACAGCGAGTCGGCGCGCAGCAGGATCGACAGGCCGAAGCAGGTGATGACGGCCGAGAGCACGCCGCGCTGCGGGATGCGCAGCGCATGGATCCACGCCCTCTGGGTCGCGATGCCGGCGGCGAACGCGAGCGCCATCTGCATGGGCAGCAACGCAAAGTCCCGCGCGAGGACGCCGATCGTGAGCAGTGTCGCAAGGAACGCGATCTGGAAGAGCCGCGCGTCGCGCAGGACCGGCAGGCGGGTGGCCATCGTCGCGTGCATGGGGCGATGCCTACTTCGCGATCGCGGGAGCGTTGTCGCGCCACAGGGTCTCCCACCATCGCTGCGGCGGCTGTCCGGATAGGTCCATGCGGGCGCGGATCGACGCGAGGTTCCATCCGGTCAGCGAAGCAAGCGCATCCGCCTCGCGCTCCTGCCGCGTGCGCAGGGCGTCGAAGTACGGCTTCGCGGCCTCGCACGCGTCGGCGGATCCGCTCCACGCGTGGCGCAGCACGTAGCGGGCCTGGAAGTTGGCGCGGTCCTGCGTCTCCTGGAAGACGAGGTCTTCCGGCAGCGATTCCTTCGTGTAGCGCAGGTGCAGGCGCGTGAGCATCACGGGCTGCGCGCCTCCCCGCGGGGGCGTGTCGCCGACCCACCACACCCCGGCCTGGCGCAATTCCGCGGGCGACAGCGGGTCCGCCGCGCAGGGATCGCACCAACCCATGTCCCAGAAATATTCGGTGAAGATCGCGCGATAGTCCTCGCGTGCGGCCTGGCGGTCGAACAGCGCCTTGTACGTCTTGGCGAATTCGCCGCGCACGAACACGGGCAGGTCCATGTTCGCGGGCATCTTGACCGTGCGGTAGTTGGTGGTTTCCACGCGCCCGTTCGCGGTGAGCACGTACAGCACGAGGTCCTGCGGGCCGCGCGCGTTGAGCATGCCGAGGCGCACCGGCAGCATGAAGCGGTCCGACTCGAATGCGAACTGGAGCGGGCGCAGGTAGGACACGCCGGTCTTCGCCTGCTGCTCGAGATTCACCTTGGCCACGAAGAACTTCATCTTCTGGCGGATGTAGGGGCGCAGCGCGGCGGCGGCGCCTTGCGGTATCCGGTAGCCGTTCTCGCGCAGCCACGTCTCGAGCCCGTCCGACTGCGTGCCAGACAGCATCACGATGTCGTACTCGCCGACCGTGTAGCTCGCCTCCACCGTCACGCCCAGCGCCTGGTCGCGGCGCTCCTTGCTCGCGAGCACCGGTGCGCTCGCCGGTGCTGCACGCTGCAGGAGGCCTTCGTTCTTCGCCACGCGCGCGCACGGGTCGGCGTCGTGATACTCCGCGAGACGCGGCGCACTGTAGCCGTCGATGCGCTCGAAGAGCTTGCGCTCGCCGATGTGGACCTGTCCCCGCTCGAGCACCACCGGCACCGGCACGACCAGCGCGAACTCAGTCAGCGGTCCGCGGTAGTCGTTGGCCATGCTGATCACGGTGCGGTTGTCGCGACGCACCATGATCACCTGCGAGGCCTCGTTGAACAGCGAGGCATCCGCCTTGCCCACGTAGAAGCCGCAGAAGGCGAAGGCGGGCGACGAGATGGAAAAAAGAAGCGCGAGCGCGCAGATCACGACGAGCCACGCGCCCGCGCGTGCGGCAAACGAGTAAGCCATGAATCCCCCGGCAGGTTGAGCGACGTGGCGTAGAAACGCCCCGCGCCGCCGGATGGGGTTAAGGCCTCCCGATCGCCTTGAACATCGCGAGCGCCTGCGCCCGCGACGTCGCATGGTCCACGATGGGCGCGGGATAGTCGCGTCCCACGCGGACGCCCTTCACGTCCTGCATCATGGGCGGCAGCTTCCACGGCGCGTGAATCTCCGACCCGTCGAGCGGGCGAAGCTCCGGCACGAACCGGCGGATGAACGCGCCGTCGGGATCGAAGCGCTCCGATTGCGCCACCGGATTGAAGATGCGGAAGTACGGCTGGGCGTCGCATCCGGTGGACGCGGCCCACTGCCAGTTGCCGTTGTTGGACGCGAGGTCGTAGTCGAGCAGCAGCTCCGCGAAGTGCCGCTCGCCCCAGCGCCAGTCGACCAGCAGATCCTTCACGAGGAACGACGCGGCCACCATGCGCAGCCGGTTGTGCATGAAGCCCGTGGTCGCGAGCTCGCGCATCGCGGCATCCACCAGCGGATAGCCCGTGCGTCCCTCGCGCCACGCGTCGAAGTGCGCGCGGTCGTTGCGCCACGCGAGCCGGTCGTACTCGGGCCGGTAGCACCGGTCGACGACGTCGGGACGGTGCCACAGGATCTGCGCGAAGAACTCCCGCCACACGAGCTCCGACAGCCAGGTCTGCGCGCCGTCTCCGCCGCGGTCGAGGGATCGCGCGTGCGCGTACGCCGCGAGCTCGCGCACGGACACCGTACCGAAGCGCAGGTGCACCGACAGGCGGGACGTGCCGCCGGCCGACGGGATATCCCGCGTCTGCCGGTAGTCGTCGATTTGCGCGCGGAATACCGAGAACAGGGCTGCGCCGCCGGACATGCCGGGCTCGACACCGATCCGTCGCAGATCGGTCGGCTCGAAGCCCAGCGTCGTGAGCGACGGGACGCCGTGTCCTGCGGGCGGGGCGAGCGACCCCGCGCCCTCGGGCGTGCGATGCGAGCGCAGGTGTGCGGGCGTGAGCGCCGCCATCCACGCATTCTTGTAGGGCGTGTACACCGTGTAAGGCCGCCCCGCCTGCGACATGATCTCCCCGCGCTCGAAGATCACCTGGTCCTTGCACGTCTGGAACGCGATGCCAGCTTGCGCGAGCGAGGCCGCGACGGCGTCGTCGCGTGCGATCGCGGCAGGCTCGTAGTCGCGGTTGGCGAACACGGCGCTCACGCCGAGCTCCCGGGCGAGAGCGGGAATCGCATCCCGCGCGATGCCGTGGCGGACGATCAGCCCGCCGCCCTCGGCGGCCAGTGCCGCATCGAGCTCGACCAGCGACTCGCGGATGAACTCGACGCGGCGGTCGCGTCGCGGCAGCGGATCGAGGATCTCGCGGTCGAACACGAACGCGGCGTGCACGGCCCGTGCCCGCGCAAGGGCCTCGTGCAGTGCCGCGTGGTCGAAGTTCCGGAGGTCGCGCCGGAACCACACGAGCGCGCGGTCGTAGGGAAGGGAGGACACGATGTTGAGACCTTCATTGTCGGCCCGCGGGACGGCCGCTACAATTGGACACTTCCGGCCGCGACGTGAACCTCACTCACCACTTCCTGATCGCCATGCCCGCCATGGCCGATCCCCACTTCGCGCACACGCTCACGTACCTGTGCGAGCACAACCAGGACGGCGCACTCGGCATCGTCGTCAACAAGCCCATCGACATGACGCTGTCGACGCTCTTCGAGCAGATCGACGTTCCGCTGGCCGACGAGGCGCTTCGCGCAGCACCCGTGCATTATGGCGGACCGGTGCAGGTCGACCGCGGATTCGTGCTGCACCGTCCGCTCGGCAACTGGCAATCGACGCTCGCCATCTCCGACGACCTGGGGCTCACCACGTCCAAGGACGTCCTCGAGGCCCTCGGCCGCGGCGAGGGGCCGCGCGACGTCTTCGTGTCCCTCGGCTACGCGGGCTGGTCCGCGGGTCAGCTCGAGCAGGAGCTCGCGCAGAACGCGTGGCTCACGGTCGAGGCGGATGCCGACTTCCTCTTCTCCATGCCCGCGGAGCAGCGCCTGTCCGCGGCCATGCGCCTTCTCGGCATCGACTTCTCGCGCCTGTCCGAGGATGTCGGGCACGCTTGAGACCCTTGACCGTGCTCGCCTTCGACTATGGAACGCGGCGCATCGGCGTGGCCGTCGGCAATACCGTCACGCGCACCGCGCGGGCGCTCGCGACAGTCGATGACGCCACCGAGGACGCGCGCATGAACGCGATCGGCGGCCTCGTTCGCGAGTGGACGCCCGAAGTCCTCGTCGTCGGCCTGCCGGTGCACGCCGATGGCACGCCGCACGCCATGACCTCGCGCGCTCGGCGGTTTGCGGCAGATCTCGAGCGCCGCTTCGGCATCGACGTGCGATTCGCCGACGAGCGTCACACCTCCGAGGCGGCGCGAGCCGCGCTCACGGGGCAGGGCCAGGGCGGCCGCGCCAAGCGCGACGAGGTTGCGGCGCAGATCATTCTCGAGGCATGGCTCGATGACCCCGCAAATTCCTGACGCCGAGGCGGTGCTCGCATCGCTCGCCGAGCGGATGCGCGGCGCCGTCGCGCACGAGGCGGCCTTCGTCGGCATCTATTCCGGAGGCGCCTGGCTCGCCGAGCGGCTTCCCGCACTCGTGCCGGGCGATCATCCCGTCGGCTTCATCGACGTCTCGTTCTATCGCGACGACTACGCGACCGCGGGACTCAAGGGCGGCACGCGCCGCACGTCGCTGCCGTTCAATGTCGACGGCGCCACCATCGTTCTCGTCGACGACGTGCTCTACACGGGGCGCAGCGTGCGCGCGGCGATCAACGAGCTCTTCGACTTCGGACGCCCCGCGCGCATCGAGCTCGCGGTGCTGGTGGATCGCGGCGGCCGCGAGCTGCCGATCGAGCCGACGTACTGCGGCGCGCGCCTCACGGTGGCGCAGGACCTGTCGATCGTGCTGTCGCGCGAGGACGGCGGGCGCCTCTCGCTCGGGGTGCAAGGCCCATGATGCGCAATCCCCAGCTCAACGCCGGCGGCGCGCTCACGCACCTGCTGACGCTCGAGGGCCTGCCTGCGGACGTCATCCGCGGGATCCTCGACACGGCCGATCCGTTCGTCTCGATCGCAGAGCGCGAGGTGAAGAAGGTGCCGCTCCTGCGCGGCAAGGCCGTGTTCAATCTCTTCTTCGAGAATTCGACGCGCACGCGCACGACCTTCGAGATCGCGGCCAAGCGTCTGTCCGCCGACGTGATCAACCTCAACATCGGCGCGTCGTCGACGAGCAAGGGTGAGACGCTGCTCGACACGATCGACAACCTGGTCGCAATGGACGCCGACATCTTCGTGGTGCGCCATTCGCAGTCCGGGGCGCCGCACCTCATCGCGCAGCACCTGGCGCAGCACGGGCGCAGCCACGTGCACGTGGTGAACGCGGGGGACGGCCGGCACGCGCATCCCACGCAGGGCCTGCTCGATCTCTACACCATCCGCCACTACAAGAAGGACTTCCACCAGCTCACGGTGGCCATCGTCGGCGACGTCCTGCACTCGCGCGTGGCGCGCTCGCTGATCCACGGCCTCACGACACTCGGCACCCCCGAGGTGCGCGTGATCGGTCCCAAGACGCTCATGCCGTCGCACGTGCAGTCGATGGGCGTGCGCGTGTTCCACGACATGCGCGAGGGCCTGCGCGGCTGCGACGTGGTCGTGATGCTGCGCCTGCAGAACGAGCGCATGAAGGGCGCGCTCTTGCCGTCGGCCGGCGAGTTCTTCAAGAACTACGGGCTCACGCCGGAAAAGCTCGCGCTCGCCAAGCCCGACGCCATCGTGATGCATCCGGGCCCGATGAACCGCGGGGTCGAGATCGACTCCGCCGTGGCCGACAGCGAGCGCGCGGTGATCCTTCCCCAGGTCACGTTCGGCATCGCCGTCCGCATGGCAGTCATGAGTATCGTCGCTGCATCGTGATCACGACATGATGAACATCGAGATCGCCCACGGCCGCATCGTCGACCCTGTCAACGCGGTCGATCGCGCGGGCACGCTCTACCTCGCGGGCGGCACCATCGCCGGAGTCGATACGAAGCCCGCCGGATGGAAGGCCGATCGCACGATCGACGCCGCGGGCCTCGTCGTCGTCCCCGGCCTCGTCGACGTCTCGGCGCGCCTGCGCGAGCCGGGCCTCGAGTACAAGGCAACACTCGAATCCGAGATGGCCGCCGCGATCGCCGGCGGCGTCACCAGCCTCGCGTGCCCGCCCGATACCGATCCCGTGCTCGACGAGCCGGGGCTCGTGGAGATGCTCAAGCACCGGGCACGCTCGCTCAACCAGGCGCGCGTGTACCCCATCGGCGCGCTGACCGTCGGCCTTGAAGGAACGTCGCTCACCGAAATGGGTGAGCTCACGGAAGCGGGATGCGTCGCGTTCTCGCAGGCCGACGTTCCCCTGGCCGACACCGATCTCCTCTGGCGCGCGATGCAGTACGCATCGACGTTCGGGTACGGTCTTTGGCTGCGTCCGCAGGATCCGCACGTCGGCCGCACCGGCATCGCTCACGACGGCGAGATCGCGACGCGCCTTGGGCTCGCCGGCATACCGGCCATCGCGGAAACCATTGCGTTGTCCACCATCCTCGCGCTCGTGCGCGACACCGGTGTGCGCGTTCACGTGGCGCGCCTGTCGTCCGCGGAGAGCGTTGCGCTGGTGCGCGCGGCCAAACGCGAAGGGCTGCCGGTCACCGCCGACGTCGCGGTTCACCATCTTCACCTGTGCGACGTCGACATCGGATGGTTCGACTCCCATGCGCGCCTCATTCCACCGCTGCGAACCACGCGCGACCGCGCGGCGCTACGTGCGGGCGTGGCCGACGGGACGATCGACGTCGTGTGCTCCGACCACGCGCCCGTCGACGACGACGCGAAGCAGGTCCCGTTCGGCGAGGCCGAGCCCGGCGCGACGGGGCTCGAACTCCTGCTTCCGCTGACCCTCAAGTGGGCGAGCGAGGACGGCGTCGCGCTCCCGCAGGCCATCGCGCGCATCACGAGCGAGCCGGCGCGGATCATGGGCATCGAGGCGGGAAGCCTCGCCGCCGGACGCGCGGCGGACGTCTGCGTCTTCGATCCCGGCGCGTGGTGGAAGGTCGAGCGCGGCGCGCTGCGCAGCCAGGGCAAGAACACGCCGTTCCTCGGGCACGAGGTGCCCGGGCGCGTGCGCTACACCATCGTGGGTGGACAGGTCGTCCACGAATCGCAACGTTGATTGGAGGAGATGTGAAGTGAATCCGGTTGTCGAGTCCCACGTCCTCAGTCTCACCGGCGCCCGCAACGTCGATCGCCGAACGTTCATGGTCACGTCGCTGGGCGCCGGCTTCGCGGCGGCCGTGCTGCCCGTGTCGGCGCAGACCATCACCACCTCCACGGAGGGACTCGTCGCTGGGGAAGTGAAGGTGCCGGTGCCGGGCGGCGAGATGCCCGCGTATCGCGCGATGCCTGCAACCGGCGGCAACTTCCCGGTCGTCCTGGTCGTGCAGGAGATCTTCGGCGTGCACGAGC
>CAZIZD010000171.1:0-9236 GCA_964543615.1 uncultured Alcaligenaceae bacterium
GCGCGGTGGCCGCTGCGCTGGCGCGCTTCGGCCGCATCGACGTCCTCGTCAACAACGCAGGGCACGGCTACAACGCCGCCATCGAGGAGGGCGAGGAGGAACCCATCCGCAGGATGTTCGAGGCCAACGTGTTCGGCCTCGCGGCCATGATGCGCCTCGTGCTGCCCATCATGCGCGCGCAGGGGTTCGGCCACATGGTCAACATTACCTCGGTCGGCGGACTGAGCGGCAATCCCGGCACCGGCTACTACTGCGCCACCAAGTTCGCCGTGGAGGGCATGTCGCAATCGCTGCACGCGGAAGCCGGGCATCTCGGCATCCGCGTGACCCTCGTCGAGCCCGGGCCGTTCCGCACGGACTTCCAGGGGCGCTCGATGACGGTCCCCGCGAAGACGATCGACGCCTATGCCGAAACCGCGGGCATGCGGCGCAAGCAGCTCCGCGAGAGCGACGGCAAGCAGGCGGGCGATCCGGTGCGCGCCGCCGACGCGATCATCAAGGCCGTCGAATGCGAAGACCCGCCGCTGCACCTCGTGCTCGGAAAGATGGCGATCACCCGCGCGCGCGAGGTCCACAGGAAGCGACTCGCGACCTTCGATGCCTGGGAAGCGGTCTCGCTCGGGGCCGACTTCCCGGAATGAGCATGTCCCCGGACCACGCCGCCGCATGAGCCCGCTTCGCATCGAGCCGGTCACCGGGGCCCTCGGCGCCGAAGTGCTCGACGTCGACGTTGCGCGCGACCTCGGCGACGGCACGATCGCCGCCATTCGCGCGGCACTGCTCGCGCACGGCGTGCTCTTCTTCCGCGACCAGGACCTGGACATCGCGCGCCACAAGGCCTTCGCGTCGCGCTTCGGCACGCTGTTCCTGCATCCGAACATCAAGGGATCGAGCGCCGATCCCGCGGTGATCGACATCGTGCGCCATCCCGGCGACACCAAGATCATCGGCGAGGACTGGCACTCGGACACCGCGCAGATGCCGTCCCCGCCGATGGGATCGCTGCTGTACGCGGTCGAGGTGCCCGCCTACGGCGGCGACACGATGTTCTCGTGCCAGTATGCAGCGTACGACGCGCTGTCGCCCGGTCTCAAGGCCATGCTGGACGGCGTGCGCGCACTCCATTCGGACCGGCGCGTGGCGGGGCCGGCACGCGACCTCGCGGCGTCGAACGCGGCCAAAAGCAAGAGCGACGACGTGTGGCGCGAGACGGCGACCTATCACCCCGTCGTGCGCACGCATCCGGAGACCGGCCGCAAGGCGCTGTACGTCAACCGGCAGACGACCATCGCCTTCGAGAACATGACCGAGGCCGAGAGCAAGCCGCTGCTCGATTACCTGTGCCAGCATGCGCATCGCCCGGAGTTCACCTGCCGCTTTCGCTGGCGCCGCGGCTCGATGGCGTTCTGGGACAACCGCTGCACGCAGCACGTGGCCATCAACGATACGATGCCGGCACGGAGGGTGATGCGCCGGCTGCAGCTCACCGGAGACCCGCCCTTATAGCGGGCCCATGACTCGAGAGGAGGAAGTCTCATGTGGAAGTCGGTCCTCGCGCTCGCGGCGGCGTTGACGCTCGCGGCGCATTCGCACGCCCAGTCCTATCCATCGAAGCCCATCCGCTTCATCCTGCCCTTCCCCACCGGCAGCGCGACCGACCAGATCGCGCGCGTCGTCGGCAAGGACATGGCCGAGACGCTGGGCCAGCCCATCGTCATCGAAAACAAGCCCGGCGCGGGCGGCGCGATCGCGGCCGAGTTCGTCGCCAAGAGTCCGCCGGACGGCTACACGCTGTTCGTCGGCTCGAACACGCAGCTGGCCGCCAATCCCAGCCTCTTCAAGACGCTCTCGTACAACCCGGTGACCGACTTCTCGCCGGTCGTTCGCATGACCACGCAGCCGAGCGCGTTCCTGGTGAAGCCCGACTTCCCCGCGAAGAACATCGCCGAGTTCGTCGCGGTCGCCAAGGCGAGCCCCAAGAAGCTCTCGGCCGGCTACGGCGCGTCGAGCGCGCAGGTTGCCATCGCGCGGCTCGAGAAGCTCGCGGGATTCCAGGCGCTTGGGGTTCCGTACAAGGGCATTCCGCTCGCGGTGGTGGACACGATTGGCGGGACGGTCGACTTTACCGTCGGCGACATGGGCTCGGCCATCGCGCAGGTGAAGGGCGGCAAGTTGAAGTCCCTCGGCGTCACCTCGGAGAAGCGCAATCCGCTCGTGCCCGACTGGCCCACCGTGTCGGAGACCTATCCGGGCTTCGACGTCATCGGCTGGCACGCGATCGTCGCGCCGCAGAACACGCCGCGCGACGTGCGCACGAAGCTTTACGAGGCGGCTGCCAAGGCGCTCTCCAGGAAGGAAGTGATCGACGCGCTCGGCGCCATGGGTGTCACGCCGGGCGTCATGAATCCCGAGGAACTGGGCGCGTTCATCCCGGCGGAAGTCAAGCGCTGGGGCGAGATGATCAAGGAGGCCGGCATTCAGCCGGAGTGAGGCGGACGGGCACAGCATGCACCCCAACAAGCTCAAGACCAAGCTGCGCGCCGGCCAGGTGGCCGTCGGCTCCGAGATCATGTTTCCGTCCGCGGACGCGGTCGAGATCCTCGCCTGCGCCGGACTCGACTTCATCTACATGGACATGGAGCACTCGGCCACGACGCACGAGAGCCTCGCGCACATGATCCGCGCGTGCGAGATCGGCGGCTCGACGCCGCTCGTGCGCATCCCGGAGAGCGTACCCGGCGAGTATCCCGGCGTGATCCTGCGCATCCTCGACCTGGGCGCGATGGGCGTCATCGTCCCGCACGTGGATACGCGCGAGGAAGCCAAGGCCGTGGTCGACGCGGTGAAATACGCGCCGATGGGACGCCGCGGCATGTTCGACGTCGGCCGCCAGACCGGCTACGGCACTCGGATGAAGGCGCAGGATTACGTCGAGCGCGCCAATGCCGAGACCATGGTCATCATCATGATCGAGAGCACCGAAGGCCTGGCCAACATCGACGACATACTGTCGGTGGAGGGCATCGACGTCGTGCAGATCGGCTCTTCGGACCTCTCGGCCTCGATGGGCTTTCGCGGCGACCTCGCCGCCCCCGAGGTGGTCGAGGCCATCGACCGCATCGTCGTCGCGACGCGCAAGCGCGGCATCGCGGCCGGCGTGGGATCGTTCGCCGGGTTCTCGCCCGAGCGCATGCGTCACTACCTGGACCTTGGCGCGCAGTTCGTGAACATCACCACGCAGACGCTGCTGCTCACCGGCGCGCGCGTGTGGCGGGAGAAAGTCGGACAGTGACGGGGCCCATCGAGCTCGCGATCGTCCTCGAGATGCCGCCGTCGATGATCGAGCATCTCTCCGAGCGCTACACGGTTCACTACTGGCCCGACCCGGCGGAGCATCCGCGGCACTTCGCGAGCGACACCGCGAAGCGCCTGCGCGCCGTCCAGACCAATGGCTCGTTCGGGCTCAAGCGGCATCACATCGACGCCTTGCCCGCGCTCGAGATCATCGCAGTGGTCGGCGCGGGCTACGACGGCGTCGACCTCGTCGCCGCGCGCGAGCGCGGCATCGTCCTCACCTACGGGCCCGGCGTGAACAGCGCCGCCGTCGCCGAACAGGCGTGGGCGCTGCTGCTCGCGGCGGTGCGTCGCGTGCCCGACCGCGACCGCGGCGTGCGCGAAGGCCGATGGCTCGAGTTGCGCCAGGCGCTCCCCAACATCACCGGAAAGAAGCTCGGCGTCTTCGGGCTCGGCAACATCGGCAAGGCCATCGCGCGCCGGGGCGAGGGGTTCGAGATGGAGGTCGCCTACACGGGACGGCACCGCCAGCACGATGTCCCGTACCGCTACTTCGAGCGCCTGGCCGACCTCGCCGCGTGGTGCGACGTGCTGATGTTGGCCGCACCCGGCGGTCCCGCGACTTATCACGCGGTGAACCGCGAGGTGCTCGAGGCGCTCGGTCCCGAAGGATTCCTGGTCAACGTGGGTCGCGGGAGCGTGCTCGACTCGAACGCTCTCATCGATGCGCTGCGCGAGGACCGCATCGCGGGCGCCGGGCTCGACGTCGTCGAGGGCGAGCCCGCGGTCCCGCCCGCGCTCGCCGCCGATCCGCGCGTCGTGTGGTCGCCGCACATCGGCGGTCACTCGCCCGACGCGATCCGCACCATGGTTCGCCAGGTCCGCGCGAACCTCGACGCCCACTTCGCGGGCGAACCGGTGCTGACACCCATCCCAGGCTGACGCCGGACGCTACGTCGCCTGCGCGAGCTTCTCGCGATAGATGCGCTCGTAGGTCTCCGCGCGCATCTTGAACTTGGGATCGGCGGGCCGGCCGTTGGGCAGGGACAGCCACAGACGCAGCAGCTTGCGCGGCGACTTGGGATCGTCCTCGAACGCCGTGCGTGAGTGCAGGTTGAGGTAGTTGTGCCACAGCATCATGTCGCCGGGCTCGAGCAGGAACCGCAGCGCCATGTCCTCGCGGTTGGCGATTGAGTCGAAGTAGTCGAGCGCCTCCGCGAGATCCGCGGGCATGCCGCCCAGAAGCTCCGCGGCGTTCTTCATGTGCGACGGCTCGTACATGCACGAGAGCTTGTCGTCGACCCACGAGAAGACCGGCATCTCGTCGTCGGTGATCGCCTTGCTCGAGAAGCGCGCCTCCTCGCTCGCGATGCGGAAACCCTTGTAGAGCGGCGGCAGGAGGTCGGGCCGCTTGCGCAGGATCTCGTTGTGGATCGACAGGCTGGGCGCGAGGCCGCTCATCCCGCCCGACTTCGCGCGCCTCACGCACATGAGCCCGATCACCTCGTAGGAGTCGGTGTGCATGTGGAGCTCCTTCGGGCTCCGGTAGCCGCGCATGACCACGTCCTTGGGATCCGCCTGCACGTAGCCCAGACGATCCCCGTTCGAGCTCTGCACCGCGCCCACGCCGAGGTGCGTGCCGAAGCCCCAGTAGATGCGCTCGAACTGCTCCTCGCTGAAGCGCGCCGGCGTGATCCCCGAGACGATGAGGATGCCGCGGCCGTTCATGATCACGTCGCGGACGCGGTCGAGCAGGCGGTTGATGGTCGGATGGTCGAAGTCCGCGCGCGTGACTTCCTGCGGCCGGAGGTGCCGCGTGCGCTCGAGCAGGACCTCGATCGCGGCGAGCTCCTCGTCGGTCAGCCAGTGCTTGAGACCTTCCTTGTTGCCGATGGTCGCGGGCGTCCACGCACTCGGATGGTCGATGATGCGATCGCAGATGGGAGTCATGAGCGTCTTCCGTCAGCTGGGCTTGATCCCCGCCTTCTTCACGACGGCGGGCCACATCTTGTACTCGTTTTCATAGAGCGCGCCCGCCTCGGCGAGCGTGCCCTGCGCGACCTCGCCGTTCTGCGCGAGCTTGTCGCGCACCTCCGGCGCACGGATCGCCTTCTGGATGTTCTCCGAGAGCTTGTTCACGATGTCCTGCGGCGTGCCCGCGCGGATGAGCATCGACGTGTAGTGGATCGTGTCGAACGTCGGCAACCCGCTCTCCGCGATGGTCGGCACGTCCGGGAACGATGGCGTGCGCTTGGGTCCCGAGCTCCCGAGCGCCACGAGCTTGCCCGCGCGGATGTGCGGACCCGACTCGATCGGCACCGAGAAGTAGCTGTCGGTGGTGCCGGACAGCACCGATCCCACGGCCTCGCCGCCGCCCTTGTAGGGGACGTGCAGGAGCTCGATGCCCGCCTGCGACATGAGGAGCTCGAAGCCGAGGTGCGGCGCGCTTCCCGCGCCCGCGGACGCGAAGCTTATTTTGCCCGGATTCGCCTTCGCCGCCTTGATGTAATCGGCCACCGTCTTGAATCCGGTGTTTGGATTGACGACGAGCAGCAACGGCGTCGTGATGAAGATCGCGACCGGCAGGAAGTCCTTCGGCGTGAACGGCAGGTTGGGGTACACCGATTGCGACACGGCGAAGGTCGGCGTCGCCATCAGCAGCGTATAGCCGTCCGCCGGCTGCCTGAATGCCTCCGTCGCCCCGATGGTGGTGCTCGCGCCGCCCTTGTTCTCGACGACGAAGGGTTGGCCGAGCTGGATCGAGAGCTGCTGCGAGATGATGCGGCCGACGATGTCGGCCGTGCCGCCGGCGCCGAACGGCACGATCACACGCACCGGCTTGCTGGGCCAGCTCGCCGCCGACTGCCCGCGCGCCAGCGGCGGCAGCCCAAGCGCTGCAGTGCCCGCCAGCGCGGCGCCCGCCTTCACCAGCGCGCGTCGTTTGTCGAATGTCGTCATGCGGTGCTCCTCCTCTTGTGACCGGCTCGCGGCCTATTTCGTGGTGACGGGTACCCGCTCGTACTTCTGCAGCGAGCGGATGCGTCTCGGTTTGGGAACGTTGGGAAACAGCGAAGGCCAGGCCGTGTAGCAGACCTCGCCGACGTAGAGATCGCCGCGCGAATCCACCGCGAGGCCGTGCGGCGAGATGAACTGTCCCGGGCCGGTGCCCGCCGACGGCTCGCGCGTGATGCGCGCGATCACCTTGCCGTCGTTGGACAGGATCGTCACGCGCGGGCCCAGGTTGGGTGCCCCGCGGCTGAACTCGTAGTACGGGCCGATCTCGCCGATGTAGCAGATGGGACACTTGCCGGGGGGCATGTACATGCCGCTCGGACGATGGAGCCCGTGCCATTCGGTCTCGAACTTGCCGTTGCCGTCGAACACCTGCACGCGATGGTTCTCGCGATCGGCCACGTAGACCCAGCCATCGGCATCGCACGCGATGTTGTGCGGCAGGTTGAACTCGCCAGGCCCCGCACCCGGGCTGCCCCACGACAGGATGTGCTTGCCGTCGGGCGTGTACTTGTGGACGCGCGCGTTGCCGTAGCCGTCGGAGACGTAGATCTCGCCCTTGGGCGACAGCGCCGTGTGCGTGCACTTGCGAAACGGCTCGCCGCTCATGAACGGCGCCGGCTTGCCCGGGATGCCGATGGTGAGCAGGACCTTGCCATCGTGCGTGCAGCGCCGCACGCAGTGGTCGTCGTCGTCGGTGAGGTAGATCGTGTCGTCCGGCGCCATGTGGATGCCGTGCGCGCGCTTGAACACGCCCTCGCCCCACGTGCGCAGGACATTGCCGTTACGGTCGAACACCACCATCGGATGGTCTCCGCGATGGAACGCGTACACGTTGTCGTTGCCATCCACGCCCACCGCGGCGACGTCGTGCAGGTTCCAGTCTTCCGGCCACTTGGCCCAGCCCTCGACCGCACGATAGGTGTACTCGCCGGCGCCGAACGTGTCTTCCACTTTGCGATCTCCTAGGCCGGCAGCGCCAGCGTGTTGTCGTCGTCGAGCACCGAGACGCGTCGCATGTCGCGCGGATCCGTCTCGGGCACGTGGCGGCGCGCGCGATGCATCGTCACGCGGTTGTCCCACAGTACGGCATCGTAGAGCTTCCACGCGTGCGTGTAGACGAAATCGGGCTGCGTGGCGCGGTCGGTGAGCTCGTAGAGAAGGTCGAGCCCCTCGGGCAGAGGCCATCCCACCACGTGCGCCGCGTGCGACGAAAGATAGAGCGAGCGGCGCCCGCTGCGCGGGTGCCGCCGCACGAGGCGCTGGTGCACCGACGCGAGCTTCGCCTTCTCGAGCTCCGTCGCATCGGTGAAGCCCACGTTCTTGCGCGAGTTGATGAGGCTGTGCTCGATCACGAGATCGTCGATGCGGCCGCGAAGCTCGTCGGGCAGCGCGTCGTACGCGGCGCGCATGTCGGCAAACTGCGTCTCGCCCCCCTGCTTCACGACAGTGCGCGCGCAGAGCAGCGAGTACTTGACCGGACGCCGGCGAAACGACTGGTCCGTGTGCCAGCGCCTGCTCCCCAGGTTGTTCATGCGGCGCGCGTCGCCGGCACCGAACGTCTGTGCATCCTCGCCGATGTTGGAGGCGTCGGTCATGAGCTCGGGCAGGCGCTTCAAGCCTTCCTTGTTCGTGAGATAGGCCACCGAATCCTGCAGGTCGCCGAACGGTTGCATGAAAGCGATCTGCTGCTCGTTGGTCAGGTCCTGCCCGTGCACGACGAGCACCGGATAGCGGGTGATCGCCTCCTCGATCGCCTCGATCATCGCGGGCGTGGGCGGGACGCGCAGGTCGACGCCGCGGAGCTCCGCGGCAAATCCCGGCTTGATTTCGCGTGTCTCGATCATGACGAATACCTCGCTGACGTCTCGCCGATCCCGGCGAAGTGACAAGCCGCGAAGTTCCCGGGCCGGTGCTCGACCAGCGGCGGCACTTCGCTTGCGCAGACCGCCTGCGCGTGCGGGCAGCGCGTGCGGAAGCGGCAGCCCGACGGCGGCGAGAGCGCGCTGGGCGGCTCGCCCCGCGGCAGGTTGCGCTGGCGGCGCCGCTCGACCGCGACGTCGGGGATGGGCACCGCGGAAATGAGCGAGCGCGTATACGGATGCAGCGGCGCCTCGAACAGCGCCGCCGAGCTCGCGATCTCCATCACCTTGCCGAGGTAGAGCACGACGATGCGGTTACTGATGTGGCGTACGACGGCAAGGTCGTGCGCGATGAAGAGATACGTGAGCCCGAGGCGTTCCTGCAGGTCGATGAGCAGGTTGATGATCTGCGCCTGGATGTTGACGTCGAGCGAGGAGATCGGCTCGTCGGCGACGATGAGGTCGGGCGACACCGCAAGCGCGCGCGCGATGGAAATGCGCTGCCGCTGGCCGCCCGAGAACTCGTGCGGATACTTGGTCCCCGCGGTCTGCGGCAGGTTGACGAGCCCCAGGAGCTCCGCGACGCGCGCCGTCAGCTCCTGCTGGTCCTTCGCAAGGCCATGGAAGCGAATGGGCTCGGCGAGGATTTCCGCAACGGTCATGCGCGGATTGAGCGACGCGTACGGATCCTGGAAGATCATCTGCAGCTTGCGGCGCAGCGGCCGCAGCTCGGCGGGCGTGGCCTTGGCGATCTCGCGGCCTTCGAACCTGATCGACCCGGCATCCGGCTCGTGGATGCGCACGATGAGACGCGCGAGCGTGGACTTGCCGCAGCCCGACTCACCGACGAGGCCGACGGTCTCGCCGCGAAACACGGTGAGGTCGACGCCGTCCACAGCATGCACGACCTGCTGCTTCGCGAAGAGCGTTTCCTTCGGCACCGGAAAGTGCTTCACGAGATCGCGGATCTCGAGCACCGCTTCGCGTTGCGCCGCGGGCGCCTCCAGCGCCTGTACGGCGGGCGTCATCGCCGGCCTGCTTTCGCGGCCCGGCAGTGCGCGCCCGTCC
>CAZIZD010000172.1:0-9216 GCA_964543615.1 uncultured Alcaligenaceae bacterium
GGTGGAGCCTCCGGGCGGGTAGGGAACCACCAGGCGGATCGGACGGTCGGGAAACGCCGCCGCGGGCTGCGCAAGCACGTGCCCTATCTGGCATGCAAGTCCCGCGACGATCGACAGTGCAGCAGTGCGAACGGCAAGCTTCATCTTCATGCTCCCGACAGGGCGTGTGCCCGCAGCGTCACTCGGCCTTGGCGCCCGAAACCTCGATCACGCGCTTCCACTTGACCTGCTCCGCGCGCACCTGCGCCGCGATCTCCTCCGGCGTGCTTGGGCTCACCACTACGCCGACGGCGAGTAGACGCTCCTTCACGTTGGGCATCACGAGCACGGCGTTCACCTCGCGGTTGATGCGGTCGATGATGTCCTTCGGCGTGCCGCCGCGCACCGAGAGGTAATTCATGGGCGAGGCATCGAATCCCTGCAGCGTATCGGCGAGCGTCGGCACGTCCGGAAGGTTGGGCGAGCGTTCGAGCGTTGTCACCGCAAGCGGACGCAATGAACCTGCCTTGATGCTCGGCAGCAGAGCCGCCATGCTGTCGATGGTCATCTGCACGTTGCCCGCGAGGAGATCCTTCAGCGCGTCGCCGGTGCCCTTGTACGGGACGTGGACGATGTCGATGCCGGCGAGGAGCTTGAAGTATTCGCTCGCGAGTTGGCTTCCGGACCCGACACCCGCACTGGCGAAATTGACCTTGCCCGGATTGGCCTTCGCGTAGTCGATGAGCTCCTTCACCGTCCTGGCCGGCACGCTCGGGTGCACCACCAGCACGCTCACGAACGTGCCGAGCCGTACGACCGGAACGAGATCCTTCTGTGGGTCGTACGGGAGCTTCGCCATCAGGTACGGGTTGATGATCTGTGGCCCGGGCGACGTGTAGAGCCAGGTGTAGCCGTCGGGCGGCGACTTCGCCACGAGGTCGGCGCCGATCACCGCGCCTCCGCCCGGCTTGTTGTCGACCAGGACCGGCTGGCCGAGGCGCTGCGCGAGCGGCTCCGCGATGATGCGTGCCGCGACGTCCGAGCCGCCGCCGGCGGCGAACGGAATCACGAAATGAATCTGGCGGCTCGGAAATGTCTGCGCCTGAGCGAGCGGCGTTGCGAATGCCGCCCCCACCGCGAGAATTGCAGCAGCGATGCGCATGCGTCTCATCGTGGTGCCTCGCTTACTCGACTAGCTTCACGTTGGCATCCTTCGCGACCTTCTTCCACTGCTCGAGGTCGCCCATGATGTAGTCGCGGAATTCGTTGCCGGGGAGATACGAGACCTGGTAGCCCAGCTGGTCGAGCCGGGCGGAGACCTTGGGATCCTTGAGGATGTCCGCGATCTCGGTGCGCAGGCGCGCGAGCACCGGCTCCGGCGTTCCGGCAGGCGCCATGATGCCGTACCACACCACCACGACGACACCGGGCAGTCCGGCTTCCTCGAGCGTCGGCACGTCGGGGAACAGCGGATGGCGGACCTTGCCCGTCGTCGCGATCGCGCGAAACGCGCCGGAGTCGGTGTGCGGCTTGACCGTCGGCGGCGTGATCATCGCGATGTCGATCGTGTCGCCGCGCAGCGCCGTGATCACCGCCGAGATTCCGGAAAAGGGAACGTGCAGCATCTCGATGCCGGCGTTCTTCTCCATGAGCACCGTACCCATGTGCGGCGCACCGCCGATGCCCGAGGTCCCGTAGCGCAGCTTGCCGGGATTGGCCTTGGCGTAGGCGATGAGCTCCTGCACGTTCTTCACTGGAATGCGCGGACTGACCGCCAGCACGAACGGCAGCAGCACGATGCGCGCGATGTAGGTGAAGTCCTCGGGCACCTTGTAGGGCATGTTGGGCTTCACCGCCGGCAGGATCGTGACGCCGTCGGAGGCTGCCCAGATCAGCGTGTAGCCGTCGGGCTTGCTCTTGGCCACGAAATCGATGCCGATCTGCGAGCCCGCGCCGGCCTTGTTCTCGACGATCACCGACTGCCCGAGGCGCGGCGTAAGGTTCTCCGCGGTGAGGCGCCCGAGCAGATCGTTGCCCGCCCCGGGAAGGAACGGCACGATGATCTTCACCGGTCCGGCCTTCGGATAATCCTGCGCGATCGCGGCGGCCGGCACGACCGCCAGTGCTGCGATCAACGCGATGGCTAGGGTTCTGCGCATGCGGAAAGTCCTCCTTGTTTGACGCGTTGCGGTGCCGGTTCTTCTAGCCCGCGGCATCCGGCGCGGTGATGCTTTCGATGGCCTCTATCTCGTCCGCGGTGAGCGTGCAGCCGATCGCGGCCACGTTGGCGTCGATCTGCTCGGTCCGCGTCGCGCCGGCGATCACGCTGGCAACCGCCGGTCGCGAGGCGACCCACGCCATCGCGACCTCGAGCAGCGTGCGTCCGCCGGCATCGGCGAGCTTCTGCAGAGCGTCGACGATCTTCCAGTTGCGCTCCGTCAGGAAACGGTCGGCCGACCGTTTGGTCTCGGTGAGGCGCGCGCCCGGCGGCAACGGTGCGCCCATGCGGTACTTGCCCGAGAGCATGCCGCCCGCGAGCGGAAAATAGGGCAGCATGCCGAGCCCGTAGTGGAGCATCGCAGGCACGACCTCCGTCTCGATCCCGCGCACGAGGAGGCTGTACTCGTTCTGCACGCTGACGAAGCGTCCCACCCCCGCCTCGCGCGCGGTCCAATCGGCGTCGGCCACCTGCCACGCCGAGAAATTGGAGCAGCCGATGTAGCGCACCTTGCCGTCCCGCACGAGGTCGTCGAGCGCGCGCAGCGTCTCCTCGATGGGAGTGTGCGGGTCCGGGGTGTGGAGCTGGTAGAGGTCGATCCAGTCGGTACGCAGGCGCCGCAGGCTGTCTTCCACGGCCTGCATGAGGTAACGGCGCGATCCCCCTCGCTTGACGCCGACATCGTCCATCGGCCAGCCGAACTTGGTGGCGAGCACGACCTCGTGCCGGCGGCTGCCGAGGATCTCGCCCAGCTGCGACTCCGAGCCGCCTCGGTTACCGTAGCCGTCGGCGGTGTCGAATAGCGTGATGCCTGCGTCGAGGGCGCGGTGCACGACGCGCCGCGTGGCCTCGAGGTCGAGGCGGCTGCCGAAGTTGTTGCAGCCCACGCCAAGCTCCGAGACCCGGAGCCCGCTGGTGCCGACGTTGCGCAGTTTCATGAATCGATTCCTTCCCCGCTAGGAAGCGCCGCCGGCGAGGCGCTGAACTCGCACCGGGGCGCCGCTTCGGCTGCTCTCGATCGCGGCGAAGACGAGGGCGCTCGCCTGCACATTTTCCTCTACCCGCGTCTCCATCGGGGGACCGCCTTCGCGCCACCGCGCGAACTGCTCGATCAGCCAGTGGTTGATCCACTTGGGTTGTGCGAGGAGCGCAACCTTCTGCCCTTGGCCTTCGCGATGCTGCTGTCGCCAGATGCCCTGGCGCATGAACACCTCGACGTCGCGATGCGCGAGGATGGCGGTGCCGCGCTCGCCGTCGACCCTGATGTATTCCTTGTAGAACGTGTTGAGGCCCACGGGATGGCTCACGGAGCCTTCGTACACCGCGCGCACGCCGTTCTCGAACTTCATGGTGACAATGCCGTCGGTGTCGCCAGCGTACTCGGCCCACGCGGGCTTCCATGTCGTCGCGAACAGCGTGTCGCAGCGCGCGCCCGCGAGGTCGGCGACGATGTCGAGGTGATGGATCGAGCCTTCGATCAGGAGCGGATCGGGCATCTCGTGGCGGAACAGCGAGCTCCACGCCATGTGCTGGCGCATGTCGCCCTGGAAACGCATGCCGATGGTGTTGATGGTGCCGAGGATCCCGGATCGCACGACGCGCCGCAGCGTCGTCTTGTCCTGGTCGAAGCGATGGCTCATGGTCACTGCCATTCTGCGTCCCGAGGCGGCGACCTTGCGCGCGATGCGCAGCGTAGCCTCCATCGTGTCGGCGATGGGCTTCTCGCACAATATGTCGAGCCTGTGCGCGAGTGCCAAGTCGACGATCGCCTCGTGATGCACGGGCTGGACCGCGATCGTGCAGAAATCCGCGGGGACGGCGGCGAACGCCTTGGCGGCGTCGGTAAAGCATCGATCCGCGGAGAGTCCCAGCGAGCGGCGCCCGTGCTCGAGCGCGGCCGGATCGAGGTCGACCAGCGCCACCACCTCGATGGTGCCGTCGGCGACGTTCGACTTCAGGAATTCGCTGCACCACCGGCGGCCGAAGACACCGATGCCGACGTGAATGACGCGCTGGGTCATGGGTCGGCGCGCCTTGTCATCAGAGGACCGGCGCCGTACGCCGGAACGACTCGCGCTCGGACACGAGCGCATACCAGGCGCGAAGCCCCGGCCAGCGCGCAAGTCCTGCGATCTCGTCGATGCGAATCGCCATGTAGCCCAGCGCGGCGCCCAGCGCGATCTGGCCGAGGTCGAGGTCGCGGCCCATGCTCTGCACCGCCGACTCGAAGTGCGCCATCGCGTTGTCGATCTTGCGCATCTGCCACGCGATCCACTCCTCGGAGCGCTTGGGCGCCTCGCGTGCCCGCTCGTTGCGCACGAGGACGGCCGCGTCGGCCATGCCGTCGGCGATCGCCATGGTAGTGGCGATCTCCCAGCGCCTCGCGCCGGCCGCCGGCATCAGGCGGTGGCCGCCGTACTCCGCGTCGAGGAACTCGCAGATGACGGGCGAGTCGACGATCACCGCGCCGCCGTCGGTGATGAGCGCCGGGATCTTGCCCAGCGGGTTGAACGGCGTGACGCTGCCCGGATCGTTGCGCGCGTCGACCTTGGTGAGTTTCACGCGATCGGCGATGCCGAGCTCGTGCGCCACGATGTTCACCTTCCGGACATAGGGGGAGAGCTGGCTGTACTTGAGTTCCATGCCGTATGTTTCCACTGCGCGCAGCGCGCGAACTCCGGAACGCTAACACCGGGGCATCCCCTGCGGCTTGCATGTCCGTGAGAAGCATCTTTGCACGCCGCGAAAACGCGTTGCCCGATCGTGCGCCGCCGTGCGGATGCTGCACCGCAACGCGCGTTGCACTTCACGCAAAGGTGGTGCTTGGCCGATGACGGTTCCGGCCGCCGTCATCGCGGCGTATAACGACCCTCGTCCGCGCGAGCCCTCGAGGTCCCCTTTGGCGACAGGCCGTTACACCAGCGATCTTACCGTCGGCGACCAGCTCGGTCCCGTCGAATACACGATGAGCCGCTTCATTGTCCGCGAGTATGGACACGCGAACGAGCTCCACCAGCCGTGCTTCCAGGGACTGACGGACGCTATCGCGCCGCCGACCCTGGTGCACATCGACAAGCTGCGCCTGTACAAGCTCGCGTGCCCGGGAGGCGCGGGACCCTCGGCGCGCATCCACTACGAATTCGATGCGGAGATCCACGCGCCGGTCGCCGTCGGGACCCGTGTGCGCAGCGCGGGCAAGGTGGTCTCGCGCTACGTGAAGAAAGGCCGCGAGTACGTCGTGACGGACATCGAGATGCGCGCGGTCGACAACAATCGCCTCCTGATCACGTACCACGACACCGTGATCCTCTCCTATCGCTCCGAAGGCGGTGCAGCGTGAGCGCGCCCGCTTTTCATCCCTCGTTCGCGGCGGGCAGCGAGTTCCGCACGCCGCCGCGCCCCATGACGCGCGAGCGCATGCGCTGGTACGTCGACATCCAGGACACCGTGCAGGCCGACACCGGCCGCATCGTGACGCAGCCGCCCACCATCCACGACGACGACGAATACGCGAAGAAGAACGGGCTGCCCGGCATCATCGCGGACGGGATGATATCCACCAACTGGATCCTCGGCCTCCTGATCGACGTGTTCGGACCCGAGGCCGCGGGCGGCGGGCGACTGCGCACCAAGTACATCGCCCCGGTCTACGAGGACCAGGTGATCGTGGCCTGCGCCCGCGTGCGCTCGAGCATCCGCGACGGCGAGGGCCATGCCATCCACCATCTCGACGTGTGGTGCGAGGACGACCGCGGCACCAAGGTGACGGTGGGCGAGGCCGTGGTCCGCACGCGCACCGGCAAGGACTAGGGCTGGCGCACGATGTGGCAGGTGCTCACCGGCGTGCGGGTGCTCGACCTCTCGCGCGTGTTCGCGGGTCCCGCCGCGACGCAGGTGCTGGGCGACCTCGGCGCCGACATCGTGAAGGTCGAGGAGCCGGGTCGCGGCGACGAGGCGCGCCACTTCGGCGTGACCCCCGAGATCGCCGCCCGCCATACTGGCGCGAGCGCGTCGTTCCAGGCACTCAACCGCAACAAGCGCAGCATCGCGATCGACCTCGCGAACCCCGCGGGCGCGCGCACGGTGCGGCGCATGGCGAGAGGCTGCGACGTCGTCCTCCACAACTTCCGTCCGGGCGCCATGCGCAAGTTCGGCCTGTCGTACGAGGAGCTGCGCACGGAACGGCCCGACATCATCTACTGCGAGTTCTACTCGTACGGCGAGTCGGGGCCGCTCGCGCACATCGGCGCCAATGATCTCGCACTGCAGGCGCACAGCGGCATGATGAGCATCACGGGCGATGCCGACCGTCCTCCGGTGCGTTGCGGCACGTCGGTGATCGACCTGCACGCGAGCCTCGCGCTCGTGTCCGCGATCCTTGCGGCCCTGTACCACCGCGAGCGCACGGGCGAGGGCCAGCGGGTGGAGACCTCGCTCTTGCGAAGCTCCGCCCACCTCATGAACTATTTCTACGGCGAGTACTGGGCACATGGTGTGGTGCGCGGCCGGATGGGCACGGCCAACCACCTCTCTGTGCCCAACCAGGTCTTCCCCGCGGCGGACGGCAGCGTGGTCATCATCGCGCCGAGCGACGAGATGTGGTCGCGCATGGCCAACGCGCTCGACCCCGCGCTCGACCGCGTCGAGTGGCGCACGACCGTCGATCGCCAACGCGAGCGCGCGGCGGTCATCGAGGCGGTCTCGCGCGTGACCTCGCAGATATCCTGCGACGAGCTCGTGCGGCGGTTGGGTGCGGTCCGCGTGAACGTGGCACGCGTCAACGACATCGGCGGCGCGGCGAATCACGAGCAGCTCGAGGCTGCCGGTGCCGTGCTCCGCATTCCAACGGAGGAGGGCACGCTCAAGGCCGTGGCCTCGCCATTCTCGCTTCGCGGTGCACCGTTGGCGCCCGACCGCCCGCCACCCAAGCTCGCCGCAGACCAGGACGGAATCCTTGCAGACCTGGGCTTCGCGGCCGACGAGGTCGTGGCACTGCGCGCCGAGGGCGCCTTCGGCACGCAAACTTAGACCGCCTTCCAACATCAGGACCTCTTCGAGCATGAATCGCATCGACCTCGACGGACGCGTGGCCGTCATCACGGGCGGCGCCGGCGGCATCGGCCTTGCAACCGTGGCACGCATGCTCACGAGCGGCGCCCGAGTGGCGATCTGGGATCGCGAGCAGGCCGCGCTCGACGCCGCCGCCGCCGCGCATCCCGACGTGGCCACCGCAGTCGTGGACGTCACGGACGAGCATTCGGTCGAACGCGCGACCGTCGCGGCGATGGATCGCTTCGGCCGGATCGACATCCTGGTCAACGCTGCCGGCATCACGGCGCCGAAGGTGCTGATTGCCGACACCGAGGCCGCGAGCTGGCGGCGCATCGTCGACATCAACCTCACCGGAACCTTCCTGTGCAGCCGTTCGGTCGTGCGCCGCATGATCCCGCAGGACTACGGGCGCATCGTCAACCTGGGCTCCGTCTCGGGCAAGGAAGGCAACCCATTCTCCGCGGCGTATTCCGCGTCGAAGGCCGCCGTGCACTCGTTCACCAAGTCGCTCGCCAAGGAGCTCGCGCGCACGGGCATCCGCGTGAACTGCGTCACGCCCGCGATCATCTCGACCAAGAACCTGTTCCACGACCAGCCCGAGGAAATGCAGAAGCTCTGGGTCTCGCGCGTGCCGATGGGCCGTGCCGGACGCCCCGACGAGGTTGCGGCGATGATCGCGTGGCTCGCCTCGGAGGAGTGCTCCTTCACCACGGGTGCCGCGTTCGATCTCTCCGGCGGCCGCTCGACCTACTGACTCGATGCGCCCGCTCGCAGGCTACCGCGTCGTCGACCACGGGGAGTTCATCACCGCGCCGTACGCTGCGATGCTGCTGGCCGACATGGGCGCGGACGTCGTCAAGGTGGAGCGGCCAGGTGGCGGCGACCGCTTCCGAAGCTTCGAGAAGGGCCTCTACGGGCCGCAGTTCCAGGCATTCAACCGCAACAAGCGCAGCATCGTGCTCGACCTGCAGGTCGAGGCGGACCGCATGACCATGCACGAGCTCCTGCGCACCGCGGACGTGTACGTGCAGAACTTCCGGCCCGGTGCGGCGGAGCGCATGGGCCTCGGCGACGACGCGCTGCGCGCGATCAATCCGCGTCTCGTGATCTGCGCGATCAGCGGCTACGGACCGGATGGTCCCTACGCCACGCGGCCCGCCTACGACACGGTGGGGCAGGCGCTCTCGGGATTCCTGTCGATGTTCGTCGACCCTTCATCCCCGCGCATCGTGGGACCCGCCACCGCGGACTCGGTCACGGGCCTGTACGCAGCCTGCGGCGTGATGGGAGCGCTGCTCGAGCGCGGGCGCACCGGCCAGGGATGCACCGTGCACGTGCCGATGGTCGCGGCCATGGCGCACTTTTCGATCGAGCAATACCACCGCTACTTCGCGACCCGCGACGTCCCCGGTCCCTCCGATCGCGGCCGCGTCTCGCAGTCGTTCGCATTCCGCTGCGCCGACGGGCGCGCCGTCGCGATCCACCTGTCGTCGCCGGCCAAGTTCTGGGAGGGCCTGCTGCGGGCACTGGAACGCCCGGACCTTGCGAGCGATGCAAGGTTCGCGGCGCGCATGGATCGCGTGCGCAATCACGAGGCGCTGCACGCGGCGCTGTCGCCGATCTTCGCGATGCGCACGCGCGAAGCATGGGTCGCGCGGCTTGCCGCGGCCGACGTGCCGCATGCACCCATCCTGGGCCTCGACGAAGCGCTCGACGATCCGCAGATGCAGCATCTCGCGCTCGCCCGCGACCTCGTGCATCCTTCGGAAGGCGCGGTGCGGACCCTGCGCACGCCCATCTGGTTCGACGGCGCGCGCGACGACGGCGACATGACGCCACCCCCCGCACTCGACGAGCACGGAGCGTCGATCCGCGCCGAGCTCGCCAAGCGATAACGAAACCCACCGGAGAAGCGCATGACCCTGCAGTACCTCAAAGTCGCCGTCGACCAGTACGTCGCCACCGTC
>CAZIZD010000173.1:0-9133 GCA_964543615.1 uncultured Alcaligenaceae bacterium
GCGGCATAGCCGGGCCGGTACCGCGCGTTCGGCACGTAAGGCCCATGCGCCGTGAACACGTGCGTGTGCGTGTCGACGAGACCCATGCTCATCCGATGCCGACCGGTATTCCACATGGCCGTCGAACCAAGGTCGTCGCCCTGCGCCCGTCCGGCGGGCAGGGCGCGCGTGTGGAACCCGAGCGCCTTGCTGGTGCCGCCGCGCATGAAGGCCGCGGGGATGCGTCGTTGCGTCATGAGCCTGTTCCTCGTGTCGGGCCGTTTCCTGCGGGCCGCATGGTGTATCCACGAGCATTGTTACCGAAGCGCGGCTGCGACGCGATGCCCTGTCGGGGACGCATTCACGGTACGGTCTTGGCTCGGGAGTCGTCCTCATGCTGTGGCTTCCCGACCGGGCGTCATCCGGATCGGCGCGGCCTCTTAAGCCACGTTCCATGCGCTCCGCCGTCATCGCCAAGGTCAAGGACGAGGAGCTCGTGCGGGCGAGGCGCCGCCAGATCGTGGACGCCGCGGTCGCCGTCTTCCTCGAGAAGAGCTATCACAACGCCACAGTCGGCGACGTGGCGCAGCGGGTCGGCCTTTCCCAGGGCGCGATGTACACCTATGTCCGCAGCAAGGACGACATCCTCTACATGATCTGCGCCGAGGCCGTGGAAGCCCACACGGAGGCGGTCGCGCAGGCCATCGCGCCGCACGCGGACCCCGGCGTGCGGCTGCGCGCGGCGATCCACGCGTTCGTCGTGTCGGTGTTCGCCACGCGCGACAGCACGCTCGTCGTCTACCGCGAGGCGCACGACCTCGAGCCGCGGTCGATCAAGGCGCTTCTCGCCAAGGCCGGCGCGTTCATCGCGACGTTCGAGACGCTGCTCGTCGAGGCCAAGTGCGCGAAGTCGCCGGACGCGCGCGTGATCCTCGCCAACATCGTCACCTATCTCCCCACCGTCATCGCCAATCGCGCGTGGTACTGGCGCAGGGTGCCGCGCGAGCGGATCATCGCCGAGACGAGCGCGTTCATCCTGCGCGGCCTCGGCCTCACCAGGAACTGACATGGATCTCGGTCTCCGCGGCAAGATCGCGATCGTCAACGGCTCGAGCCAGGGCATCGGGCTTGCGATCGCGCGCCTCTTCGCGCAGGAGGGGGCAAGCGTGGCCATGACCGCACGCCGCATCGAGCGCCTGGAAGACCCGGCGGCGCGCGTGCGCGCCGACACCGGGGCGCGCATCCTCGCCGTGCAGGCGGACACACGCAACGCGGAGGACTGCTCGCGCATCGTCGCGCGCACGGCCGCGGAGTTGGGCGGCGTCGACATCCTCGTCAACAACGGCGGCGCTCCGCCGCTCGGCGCGCTCGACAAGTGGAGCGACGACGACTGGGACAAGGCCATCGACCGCAACCTGAAGAGCGTCATCCGGATGACCCGCGAGGTGGTGCCCCACATGCGCGCGCGCGGCGGCGGGCGCATCGTGAACATCACGGCGCTGTCGGTGCGCCAGCCCATCGCGCACTTCGGACTGTCGGTCGCGACGTGGGCAGGCGTGATCGGCTTCGCCAAGACGGCCTCGCTCGAGTACGGCCCCGACAACGTCACGGTGAACACCATCTGCCCCGGCCGCATCGCGACCGAGCGCCTGGTCACCGTCAACGCGCAGCGCGCGGCCGAGAGCGGTACCGATGCCGCCGAACTCGAAGCGCAGATGCGCAAGACCGTGCCCCTGGGCCGCGTCGGCACCACCGACGAGATCGCATCGGTGGTCGTGTTCCTCTGCTCCGCGCGAGGCGGTTACGTGACCGGCACGACGATTCCCGTCGACGGCGGACGACTGGGAAGCCTCTTCTGATGTCGGTCCCCAACGCGACGCCGCACGTGCCGGGAGAGCACGTCCCGCACTACTGGAGCTCGATCGACTTTCCCCAGCTCATGCGGGACTACCCGCCGCCGCCGCAGTTCTTCGAGACGGTCTATCGCATGCCGCGGCCGCAGCTGCACGCGCTCCAGGAGACACGCTTCCTCGCCACCGTGAAGCGGGCGTGGGAGATCCCGTTCTTCCGGAGGCTCTGGGGAGGCGCGGGCATCGAGCCGGGCGACATCCGATCGCTCGACGATCTCTCGAAGCTGCCGACGTACAGCGTGGCGGAGTTGCGCGACAGCCAGGAGCGCTTCCCGCCGTGGGGCGACTTCATGGGCATCTCGCCGGAGGACGGCAAGCGGATGCCGCTCGTGCTGCAAACGAGCGGCGGCACCACCGGCATGCCGCGGCCTATGCTGTACGCCCCCGTGGATCGTGAGGTGATGGCGATCATGCGCGGACGCTGCCTCGCCATGAACGGCGTGCATCCGGGGGACATGATCCAGGTCACGTACAGCCTCGGTCTGGGCAACGGCGGGCTTGGCGTGCGCGAAGCAATCTGGCGCTACACCGGCGCGGTGCCCGTGATGACTGGCAGTGGCATCACGACACCGACGCGGCGGCAGATCGAGGTTGCGAAGGGTTGGGGTGTCAACGTGATCCTCGGCTTTCCCGCGTACCTGCGCCACATGGCGCTGGTCGCGCGCGACGAGATGGGGATCGACCCGCGCTCCCTGGGCGTCAAGCTCGTGGGCTCGCACCTCGGCATGGAGGATCGTGCCGCGATCGAGGACCTGTGGGGCGCGCCGTGCTCCGACAGCTACGGCACGCACGAGGTCGGCATGGTGAGCAGCGACTGCGTGCATCGCGACGGCATGCACATCCACGAGGACTGCGTGCTGGTCGAGCTCCTCGATCCGGAGACGAAGCAGCCGGTCGCCGAAGGCGAGCGCGGCACGCTGCACCTCACCACACTCTTCCGCTACGGCGCGCCGTTCATCCGCTACAACATCAACGACGTGTCGTCGTTCGTGCCGGGCACGTGCGCCTGCGGCAGCACGCTCAAGCGGCTGTCGAAGATCTTTGGCCGCAGCGACAACATGATCAAGCTGCGCGGCGTCAACGTGTTCCCGGAGGCGATCGGTGCGGTGGTGGCCGAGGACCGGCGCTCGACCGGCGAGTACTTCGTGATCGTCGAGCGCACGGGCCGCGAGGGCCGCGACGAGATGACGGTGCTCGTCGAGTGCATGGACGCCTCGGTCGAGCGCGCGGCGCTGGAGGCCGACCTGCGCCGCCGGATGAAGGAAGTCCTCGGTGTCCAGGTGGCGATCGTGGCCAAAGACCGCGGCGAGCTCGACGCCTACACCGGCCTCACCAAGACATCCAAGATCAAGCGTCTCGACGATCGCCGCAAGAGCTGATCGCGAGGCGGACAACCAAAGGAGGAGAGACGTGAAACGATCCCTGCTCGTGCTCGCGGCGCTGACCGCGGGCTTCGCCCTGCCGCTTGGCGCGCAGACGTTCCCCACCAAGCCCATCCGCATGCTCGTCGCGTACGCGCCGGGCGGTGGCACCGACATCCTCGCGCGCACGGTCGCGCAGGCGATGAGCGAGGACCTGGGCCAGCCGGTGGTCGTGGAGAACAAGCCCGGCGCAGGATCGCAGCTCGCCACCGACATCGTCGCCAAGGCGCCACCCGACGGCTACACGATCATCATGGCGACCATCGCGCACAGCATCAATCCGGGACTGTACAAGTCGTTGCCGTACGATTCGCTCAACGACTTCGCGCCGGTGAGCCTCGTCGCGTCGGTGCCGCTCATCATCCTCGTGAGCCCGACGGTGCCCGTGACCAACGTGAAGGAGCTGATTGCGCTCGCGAAGGCGCAGCCCGGCAAGCTCAACAACGCGATGGCCACCGGCAGCATGCCGCACCTCGCGGGAGAGATGTTCAAGAAGATGGCCGGCGTGGAAATCGTGCCGGTGCCGTTCAAGGGAAACTCGCCCGCGTATCCCGACCTCATCGCGGGCCGCGTGCAGTTCATGTTCGACGCACTCTCCGCGGGATTGCCGCAGGTGCGATCGGGCGCGCTCAAGGGCATCGCGGTGACCAGCGCGCAGCGCTCGCAGGCCGCTCCCGACATCCCGACGGTCGCCGAATCCGGGCTGCCCGGCTTCGAGGCGGACGCGTGGTACGGCATCCTCGCGCCCGCGAAGACGCCGCCCGCCGTGGTCGACCGCCTCAACGCCGCCATCCGCAAGGCCGTGGCGATGCCCGCGGTGCAGGAGAAGCTCAAGGCGCAGGGCTACACGATCATGGTGGATTCGCCTGCCGAGTTCACGGCCTACATCAAGTCGGAGACGGCGAAGTGGGGCAAGGTCGTGAAGGAGTCGGGCGCGACCGCCGAGTGAATTCGTGCGGAAGAGCGAAGTGACCGAAGCGCCTTCGCTCGTCATCCGCGGCGGCACGATCGTCGACGGCACGGGCGGCGAGCCCTTCGCGGGCGACGTCGCCATCCGGGGCGGCACCATCGTTTCGGTGGGCGAGCGCGCGCCGCGGGGGCGCGAGGAGATCGACGCGCGCGGCCTCGTCGTCACCCCCGGCTTCGTCGACATCCACACCCACTACGACGGGCAGGTCACCTGGAGCGATACGCTCGCGTCGTCCTCGTATCACGGCGTCACCACGGTGGTCACGGGAAACTGCGGCGTCGGCTTCGCGCCGTGCAGGCCCGAGCATCGCGGCATCCTGATGCGCCTCATGGAGGGCGTGGAGGACATCCCGGGCGTGGTGCTCGAGTGCGGCCTGCCGTGGACGTGGTCCACGTTCCCCGAGTATCTCGACTTCGTCGCCACACGCCGCTTCGACGCCGACGTGGTCACCCAGATCGGGCACGCACCCGTGCGCGTCTACGCGATGGGGGAGCGGGGCGCCGCGCGGGAGCCTTCCACCGCAGAGGACCGCGCACGCATGCGCGCGATCGTGCGCGAAGCCATCGGCGCCGGCGCGTTCGGATTCTCGACGTCGCGCACCATCGTTCACCGCAGCAGCGACGGGCACCCCACGCCCTCGCTCGGCGCCGCGGAAGGCGAGCTCGCCGCGATCGCCGAAGGGCTGCGCGAAGCGGGCGGCGGCGTGCTGCAGCTCATCTCCGACTTCGAGGAGGTGGACGAGGAGTGGGCCATGTTGCGGCGGGTCGTCGAGCGTTCGGGGCGGCCTGCCTCCCTGTCGCTGCTGCAGCACGAGCACGAGCCCACGCGCTGGCGGCGCGTGCTCGGGCACATCCACGACGCCGTCGACGCGGGCCTCGCCATCAAGGGGCAGGTGGGTGTGCGCGCCGTGGGGCTGGTGTTCAGCTTCGACCTCTCGCTGTGCCCGTTCTCGGGACTGCCCGGCTACGAGGCGCTAGACGATCTCGATGGCGACCGGCGCCGGCAGGCGCTCGCCGACCCCGCCGTACGCGAGCGCATCCTCGGCGAACGCCACGAGGACGCGATGTTCCGCCGCCGCGTGGCCAACTTCGGCAACCTCTATCCGCTGCGCGATCCGCCAGACTACGAGCCCGCACCCGAGGACAGCGTAGCGGCGATTGCCGCTCGTGAGGGCAGGAGCCCGGAGAGCGTGGCCTACGACCTGCTGCTCGGGGGCACGATGCTCTACCGTCCGCTCTACAACTATACCGGGCGCGACCTCGAGGTGGTGCGGACGATGATGCAGGACCGTGCGACCGTGCTCGGCCTCTCCGACGGAGGCGCGCACTACGGCTATATCAGCGATGCGAGCTTCCCCACGTTCCTGCTCACCCACTGGACGCGCGACCGCGTGCGGGGACAGCGCTTCGCGCTGAAGGACGCCTTGCGCTGGCAGACGCGGGATACCGCCGCCGCCATCGGGCTCACCGACCGCGGCGTGATCGCGCCCGGCATGAAGGCCGACCTCAACGTGATCGACCATGGTTCGCTGCGCCTGTCGGCGCCGCGGATCGAGCACGACCTGCCCGGCGGGGGCCGCCGCCTGGTGCAGCGCGCGCAGGGCTACGCGGCGACGGTGCTCACTGGGGAGATCACGTACCGCGACGGCACTGCCACGGGCGCGCGTCCGGGGCGGCTCGTCCGGCGCGTCGCGCCCCGATAGCTGCTAGACTCGAAAAAGTGACTGGTGAGTCAGCGCGGCCAACGTGCCGCATGGAGGAGGAATCCGCATGAGACCGCTTGCCCGGGCACTCGCCCTCGTTGCTTCCTTCGTCGTTGCGCTTGCGCCGTCCCTCGCGGCGGCGCAGGCATGGCCGCAGAAATCGATACGCTTCATCATTCCTTATCCGCCCGGCGGCGGCACCGACGCGCTGGCGCGCTTCCTGAGCCAGAAGCTGGGCGAGAACCTGGGCCAGACGGTGGTGGTCGAGAACAAGCCCGGGGGCGCCACGATCATCGGCACCGAGATCGCCGCCAAGGCACCGCCCGACGGCTACACCATCCTGCTCGCCTCGCCGTCGTTCACGAACAACGTCGCGCTGTATCCCAAGCTCGCGTACGACCCCGAGAAGGACTTCGACGCGGTCACGCTGGTGGCCTCGGTGCCGCTCGTGCTCGTCTCGGCGCCTTCGCTCCCCGCCAACAACGTGAAAGAACTGATCGCGCTCGCCAAGACCAAGCCGGGGGCCATGAGCTACGCGATGGCCACGGGCAGCACGCCGCACCTCGCGGGCGAGGCGCTGAAGGTGATGGGCGGCATCGACGTGCTCCCCGTTCCGTACAAGGGGATGGCGCCCGCGTATCCGGACCTGCTCACCGGCCGCATCGACTACATGTTCGACGCCGTGTCGACGGGCCTCCCCCATATCCAGGCGGGCAAGACCAAGGCGCTGGGCGTCAGCAGCCCCAAGCGCTCGCAGGCGGCTCCCAACATTCCCACGATGTCCGAGAGCGGGTTGCCCGGATTCGAGGCGGAAGGCTGGTACGGCATCGTGGTGCCGAAGGGAACGCCGCCGGAGATCGTCGCCAAGCTCAATGCCGAGACGCAGAAGGCGCTCGCCGATCCGGCCACGGCCAAGTCGATCCAGGGTGCGGGTTTCGACATCATCGGCAAGGGACCCGCCGACTTTGCCACGTACATGCGGTCCGAGCAGGCGCGCTGGGCCAAGCTGATCAAGCAGGCCAACATCAAGCCGGAGTGAGCGCGCGGAGCGCAGTGTGCAGGGCGCGAGCCGCAGGCTCATGAGCGTCCTCCTCGCCTCACCGATGTCCGCGGCGCTTACACGGGCTTGGGCGAGCGCTGCGAGCTCGTGCACCTCGCGGCGCCCTTCGTCGAAGGGATCGCAAGCCTCCCCGACGGCGCGCGCCAGGGCGTGGATGCCATCGTGGCGCTCGGTACCGAGCGTGTTGGCGAGGCCGCGCTCGCCCGCTTCCCGAGGCTCGGCATCGTCGCGTGCCTCGGTGCTCGCCAACCTCGAGGCCCACTTCGCGGGCAGGCCGCCGCCCTTTGCGGTGAGCGCGGGAAGCTAGGCGATCTTCGCGATCTCGTCTTCGCCGACGAGGCGGCCCATCGGCTCGCCGAGGAGCGTGGTGCGCAACATGTGCCGCGGGCTCGTGTGCTCGTAGTCGGCGAGCGCGATGTGCAGCGTGCAACGGTTGTCCCACATGAGGAGGTCGTCCACCTGCCAGCGATGGCGGTAGACGTTCTCGTGCGGCGTCGAGTGCTCGTAGAGGAACTCGAGGATCGGCCGGCTCTCCTCGCGCGACATGCCGACGAAGTGCGTGCACATCATCTCGTGCACGTTGAGCGCCTTGCGGCCGGTCTGCGGATGGGTGCGCACGACGGGCTGGGCGACCGGCGGATTGAGCCTGCGGATCTCGGCCACCTGCGCCGGGTCGCGCTTGCGCAGGTCGCGGCTGCCCATCACGTCGTGCACGGCCCACAACGGATCGAGGAAGTCGCGCATCGGCTTGGAGAGCGTCTCGTACGCGCGGTACATGTTGGCGAACATCGTGTCGCCGCCTACCGGCGGGCACTCGCGGCAGTAGAGGAGGGCGCCCGTCGCGGGGCGGGTGGTGTACGAGAGGTCGTTATGCCACTGCCGGCCCGTGTTGCGCGTGGCCGACGGCTTGCCGTCGACCTCGTGGTTGGTGATCATGAAGATCTCGGGATGGTCCGGGTGACGGTAGCGCGGCAATGCCTCGTGGCGGTCGAGCTCGCCGAAGTGGCGGCTGAACGCGATGTGCGCCGCAGGCGACAGGCGCTGGCCGGGAAAGACCAGCACGAGATGCGCGTGCCACGCTTCGCGCAGCGCCTCCGCCTCCCCGGGGCGCAAGGGTTTTGCGAGGTCGATGCCCGACACCTCGGCGCCGAGGGCGTTCGCGAGCGGGCGCACCTCCATCGCTAGCTCCAGCAATCCGTGCCGGCGGCTTCGAGCTTGCGCACGAGGGCGCGCCACTCGAGCTCGCCCGCGGGCGCGAAGCCCGCGTCCGAGAATATCTGCCGGCCCTGCTCGATGGACTTCTGCACGACCTCCGCGGGGATCGCGCGCAGCGGCGATCCGCCCGCCTGCGCCGCGATCTGCGTGCGGCACGCGCGCTCGAGGCGGTACATCATCGCGAAGGCCTCCGCGACGGAGCGGCCGGCCGACAGCGTCCCGTGGTTGCGCAGGATGAGGAGCTTGCGCGCGCCCAGGTTCGCGGCGATGCGCTCGCACTCGCCGGTGTCCGTGGCCACGCCCTCGTAGTCGTGATACGCGACCTGATGCCAGATGACGAGGGCGTGCTGCGTCACGGGGAGCAGGCCGTCGTGCTGCGTCGACACCGCGACCCCGTCGCGCGTGTGGAGGTGGATTACTGCGCCGACGTCGGGCCGGTGGCCATAGAGCGCGCTGTGGATCACGAACGCTCCGGGATTGAGTACGTGCTCGGTGGGCGTGAGCACGCGTCCCTCCATGTCGACGCGGATGAGCGACGAGGCGGTGACCTGCTCGAACAGCAGGCCGTAGGGATTCACGACGAACTCGGCGGTGCCGGGGATGCGCGCGCTGATGTGGCTCGCGAGAAGGTCCGACCACCCGAACTCGTGGGCAAGCCGGCATGCCGCGGCGACGTCGCGGCGTGCGGCGATTTCCTGCGGGGATGCGGCTGCCATCGCGTTACCTGCCGGTGAGTGACTAGCCAGTCACTTTGCCCGATGGTATCGTGGTGCCGCCGCCGCACGCAAGGTCTCGCCGCCCGGTCCGCCCCGTGTGCCCAGTCCGCCCAGTCGATTACGCCCGATGAACAACGATGGCAAACCCACCGCCGCGCTC
>CAZIZD010000174.1:0-9133 GCA_964543615.1 uncultured Alcaligenaceae bacterium
GTGCCCGTCGCGTGCAGCGCGGCCACGCATTCGATGGCGGCGATCACGCCCAGCATGCCGTCGTAGCGGCCGGCGTCGCGCACGGTGTCGAGGTGCGAGCCGAGCATGAGGCACGGCAGGCCCGGCCGGTCGCCTTCGTAACGCCCTGCGCAATTGCCGATGGCGTCCAGCTGTGCGTCCATGCCGGCCTCGCGCATCCACGCGAGCACGAGCGCGTTGGCCTCGCGCTGCTGCGGAGACAGGAACACGCGGGTGAGGCCGCCCTCCATCTCGGACAGGCGGCCGAGCGCGTCGCAGCGGTCCCACGCGCGCGAGGGATCGAGCGCGCGGAGCACGTCGTCGATGGATGCGGGCATCCGCGGATTCTACCGTGAGACAATGACCGTTCGGGAGGAGCCTCCGATGTCGCACCCGCCTTCGATCACCGCCGCCGGCTTCGCGATGGCGCGCCCTGCCGCGTGAACGCATTCCTCTTCGTCGTCGTGGTACTGATGCCGGCGATCGGCGCGTTCATCGCGCTGCGCACGATGCGGCGCACGCGCGGCGGTATCCGTGCCACGGCGCAGGTGGTGGGTCGCAAGCGCGAAGACGTGCCCGGCCCGCTCGACAGGGAATACACGTGGCGCGACCTGCCCATCGTGGAGTTCCGCGACGCGGCCGGCAAGGTCCATCGCGTCACGCTCAGTGAGGAGATCCCCGACACGGACACGACGGCGCGGATCGTGTTTCCGCGCGGCAGCCCGCGGGATGCGCGCCTGGACGACACCAAGCGGCTCTACCTCGTCCCCGCGCTCCTGATCGGGCCGGGGCTTGCGCTCGTGGTGCTGTACGTGCTCGCCTCGCTCTACGCGAAGCTCGCCGCCTGAGTTACTTCCCCTGCGGCAGCAGGTTGCGCTGGCGCAGCTGCGCGATGATCACGTCCGCGTAGACGGGCGCTTCCTGCGCGACGGTCGTGGGATTCACCGTCTGCGTCGTCGCCGCCCACACGAGCGACTTGTTGCCGACGGTGTAGACGTTGGTCTCGACGGAAGCGACGTCGTACTGCGTGACGTCGGGCACGGCGTAGAAGCCGCCGCCGTAGAATCCGCCGCCATAGAAGCCCGGGCCGTAGAACCCGCCCCACGGTCCCACCATCGGCCCCGGCATCATCACGGTTGAGACCTGCGTCTTGGTGTCGACGCGCAAGAGGCGCACGAGTATCACGCCGTCGGCACCGGTCGCCGCCACCGCGGGCGCGAAGGTCGATTCCTGGCGGCGGGCGTCGGCAGGCACCGTCGTATAACCCGGAACGGCCTGCACACCGGCTGCCTGCAGCTTCTGCACGAAGATGTCCTCGAACACGCGGCTGTCGGCGGTGGTGCCGTCGCTCGCGATCACCACGATCTTCTTGAAGGGACCACCACGGTAGCTCGTGTCGTACCAGGCAGACTGCAGCGTGGTCTGGTTCTGGCATGCGGCGACGAGGACGGCCGCGGCAGCTACGGCCAGATTACGAAGCAGCGGGCGAACGAGCGGGTGGACGAGCGGCATCGGACGGACTTCCTATGAGGAATTACGACGGGCGCGCGGCGATGATGTTCTCCTTCGCCATCACGTTGACGAGCTTCAATGTGTAATCGGGAAGATTGCGGGCGAGGTCGGACGCATCGTACGAATTGGTGAAGGCCGTCCAGATCTGCTTGCCCATCGACGGCAAATATAGCTCGCTCATGATGTGGGCGATCTTGTAGTCACCCGGCTGGTTCTCGTGCTGCTGCTTCAGGTAGTTGTAGGACGCCATAGTGTCGGGAGCGATCGAGTTGACCGTGGTGCCGACGTTGGGAATGAGCGAGCCGATGGACTTGACCGTGACCATCAGCACGCCCTGCGCGCCGCTCGCGGCGATCGCCTCCTCGAGGGAGGGGCCGGGCTTCTCGGGATCGTCGGACATGACCTTGTGCGACGCCACTGCGGTGACACCCACCGAGGCGAGACGCGCGACGATCGCGTCCTCCACCGCGCCTCGTCCGCCGGGCTCGATCTTCATGAGGCTGATGACGAAGAGCCGCTTCATCGGCGGCTCCGCGTACTTGGGGTCCTTCCACGTGCTCGCAACTTGCGTCGAGAGCGTGAGACCGGTGGGCGAAAGCTTGGGGCCGCCGCCGCAGGCAGCGACGAGGAACGCGAGAATGAGGACTGGTACGCGCTTCATACGCCCTATTCTATCGCGGCGGGCGAAAGTGCTTCCCGAGCCCCTGCCAGCAGCGGAAATACTCGGGCTGGAGCTGTGCCGATTCCATCGCATGACGCGTCGGCCGGATCACGTTGCGCGACTCGAACATGAACGCCATCGTGTCCCTGATCCGGGTCGGCTGCGAAAGATCTGCGGTCGACGCCTTCTCGAACGTCTCGGCATCCGGGCCGTGTCCGGACATGCAGTTGTGCAGGCTCGCACCGCCCGGCAGGAACCCTTCCGCCTTGGCGTCGTACACGCCTTGCACCAGGCCCATGAACTCGCTCGCCACGTTGCGATGGAACCACGGCGGCCGGAACGTGTGCTCCATCGCGAGGATGCGAGGCGGGAAGATCACGAAGTCGATCGTGTCCCATCCGGGCGTGTCGCTCGGCGCCTGCAGCACCAGGAAGATCGACGGATCCGGATGGTCGTAGCTGATCGAGCCGATCGTGTTGAAGCGCGTGAGGTCGTACTTGCAAGGCACGAAGTTGCCGTGCCATGCCACCACGTCGAGCGGCGAATGATCGATGGCCGCGGACCACAGGTTGCCCTGGAACTTCGCGACCAGCTCGAAGTGCCCCTCGCGGTCCTCGTACGAAGCGACCGGGGTCAGGAAGTCGCGCGGATTGGCGAGCCCGTTGCTGCCGATGACGCCGAGGTCGGGCAGGCGGAACGGCACGCCGTAGTTCTCGCAGACGTAGCCGCGCGCGGTTCCGTCCGGTAGCTCGATAGCAAAGCGGATGCCGCGCGGAATCAGCGCGATCTCGAGCGGCGCGACTTCGAGCCGGCCCAGCTCCGTGGCAATGAGGAGGCGCCCCTGCTGCGGCACGATCAGCAGCTCGCCGTCCGCGTCGTAGAAGAAGCGATCGGTCATCGACCGGTTGGCCGCGTAGAGGTGGATCGCGAGGCCCGCCATCGCCTCGGGACTGCCGTTGCCCGCCATCGTGACGAGCCCCTCGACGAAATCGGTGGGCGCCTCGGGAAAAGGCAGCGGATCCCAGCGCATCTGGTTGGGCGAAGCGGGAACCTCGTCGAAGCGCGACACCAGGCGGCCGTTGGGCAGCGCCTCGAACGGCTCGTGCATCGCGCCCGGACGGATGCGATACGTCCACGTGCGGCGGTTGGCGTGACGCGGCGCAGTGAACGCGGTGCCGGAGATCTGCTCGGCATACAGTCCGTGCGCCACGCGTTGCGGCGAGTTCTGCCCGACAGGCAGCGTGCCCGGTATCGCTTCCGTGGCGAATTCGTTGCCGAAGCCTGATTGGTACGCAAGCGTCGTCATGGCGCGGTCTCTCCGGTGCCTTGGGCGACGTCTTCGCGCGCCGCGGCCATGGCGGCACGCAGCACGTCGAGGTCGCCGATGTGGTTGGCGAGCAGCAGCACGAGCTTCGCGTTGACGAGCGCGCTCTGCGCCTCGCCCAGGTCGCGATGCATGTCGATGAGCATCTCGTAGAAGTCGTCGGGGGCCGCGATGTTGGGGGCGGTGACGAGGCTCATGAAAGTCTCCCGGTGGCGCGCGCGATGGCGGCGTCGAAAGCTCGGCGGTCGAACGCGCGCCAGCGCGCGCATATGTGCTGATCGGGGCGGACGAGATAGCACGTCCCTTCCCGTCCGTCGTAGCGCGCCGCGACCTTGCCCTCAACGTCGCGCACGCCGCCGCCGACCTGCAGCACGCGCACGGGCACCGGCAGCGAGGCGAGCGCCGATGCCGTGGCATCGTCCACTGCGCGCCCGAACGTGAGCAGCGTGAAGTCGCCACCCAGATGATCGAGGAGCCACGCGCCGTGGGGCCCTTCGACCGGCGCATCCGCGGCGACCGCGCCCGGAACCATCTTTCCCTCGAATGAATCGGCGTCGGGGGTGTTGAGCGGAGAGTCCTCGAGCACGGCGGGCACCGAGAGACGGCCGCTGTTCACGAGGCGGCGCGCAAAGGGATGACGGCGCGCAAGCGAAAGCACCGCGTCGCGGAACGTGCGCGAAACCGTGCTCTTCGGCGTGATGAAGTCGGTCGCGCGCGTGGAGTTGCGAAGGTTCTCATCGGCTGCCGCCACGCGCTCGCTGTCGTAGGTGTCGAGCAGCGAGGCCGGCGCGAGGCCGCGCATGACGCAGTCGAGCTTCCACGCGAGGTTGTCGGCGTCCTGGATGCCGCTGTTGGCGCCGCGCGCGCCGAAGGGACTCACGAGGTGCGCCGCGTCGCCGGCGAACAGCAGGCGTCCGTGGCGGAATTTCTGCATGCGCCGGCACTGGAACGTGTAGACGCTCGACCACACGATGTCGAAGCGCGTGTCCTCACCCAGCATCGCGCGCAGTCGCGGCGCGATGCGTTCGGGCTGGCGCTCGACTTCCGGATCGGCGTCCCATCCCAGCTGGAAGTCGACGCGCCACACGTCGTCGGCCTGCCGGTGCAGCAGCACCGACTGGTTGCGGTGGAACGGCGGATCGAACCAGAACCAGCGCTCCGCGGGAAACCGCGACGTCATCCGGATGTCGGCGATCAGGAAGCGGTCACGGAACACGCGGCCCTCGAAGTCGAGGCCGAGCATCTGGCGGATCGGACTGCGCGCGCCGTCGCACACGACGAGCCAGTCACACGTGACCGTGTAGTCGCCGTCCTCCGTGGACACCGCGAGCGTCACCCGGTCGCCGTCCTGCGCAACGCCCGTCACCTTGTGCCGCCAGCGCAGCTCGAGATTCGCGAGCGACTGCGCGCGCTCCACGAGGCACGCCTCGAAGTGATACTGCTGCAGGTTGACGAACGCCGGGCGGCGATGGCCCTCTTCCGGCAGGAGATCGAAGCTGTACGCGAGCGTGTCGCGCTCGAACACCTTGCCCACGTTCCAGCTCACGCCGCGCGCCGCGACGGGCTCGCCGCATCCGAGGCGATCGAGGATCTCGAGCGTGCGCTTGCTGTAGCAGATCGCGCGCGATCCGACGCTCACGGTGTCGTCGTCGTCGAGCAGCAGCACGGGCTGACCGCGCTGCGCGAGATCGATCGCGGCGGTAAGACCCACCGGCCCCGCGCCGACCACCACGACGCCGCGATGACGCGTGGTTCCGTCGAGCTCCGAGGGCCGGACGTACTCGTAGCGCGGCTGCGTGTACATCGTTTCGTGCCTACCCTTCCAGCGCTTGCCACATCTCCTTGTCCCGCTGCGCCGTCCAGATGCGCGGATGCGGATGATGCGTGGCTTCGTCGTAGGCGCGGCTCACGTCGAACGGCAGGCAATGGTCGAAGATGACCCAGTGGCCGAATCGCGGCTTCAGCGCATCGTAGGTCTCGCGGTAGACCGTGCGCAGGTCCTTGCCCGCGTGCGCGCCGTGGCGCACGTGCTCGTACATCGCGGTGACGAACGCCTTGGTGCCGTCGAGTCCGGCGTGCACGTCCTCGGGCGTCAGGAGCGACGCGCCGCGCCCGGGCACGAGCTTCTGCGGCGCAAGCGCCGCTATGGCATCGAGGGTCGCGGGCCAGTCGGCGAGATACGCGTCACCGCAATACGGCGTGGCGCCGTACTCGACGAGATCGCCGGAGAACATGATCTTCTCCTGCGGAAGCCAGGCGACCGTGTCGCCCTTGGTGTGGCCGCGGCCGAGCTGCATGAGCTCGACCTCGACCGACCCGAGCCACAGCGTGAGGCGCTTCTCGAACACCATCGTGGGCCAGGTCAGTCCGGGCACCGACTCGACGGCGCGAAACAGGCGCGGGAAGCGCTCGATCTCGCTTTGCATGTCCTGGGCGCCGCGCTCGACGATGAGGTCGTAGGTGTCGCGGCTCGCGATCACGTGCTGCGGCTCGTACGCCGTCGCGCCCAGCACGCGTACGGCGTGGTAGTGCGACATCACCACGTACCGGATGGGCTTGTCGGTGACCTCGCGGATGCGCCGGATCACGTCGCGCGCCATCACCGGGGTGGCCTGCGTGTCGATGACCATCACAGCGTCGTCGCCGACGATGATGCCCGTGTTGGGATCGCCCTCCGCGGTGTACGCGTAGGCATGATCGGACAGCTTGTCGAAGCTGACCTTCTTCTCCTCGACGTCGGCGTGCGACGCGAACTTCTTCTGCATGTTCCTCTCCGGAGTGCGGACGCGATGGTGAGTGTGCGCGGCGCTCCCGCGGCAAGGCAACCCTTGCCGCCGCGGCCTTGGCGCCTATATCCGCTATTGACAAATCCGTTCGATATTATCGGACAGCGGGACCAACGTCAAAGTGCGGCGCCGCCTTCGGGCGCGCCGGCGCCGCGCAAGGCGGCCCGCCGAAAGAGTAGAGTTCGCCTCGCGCGCCGCGCACATTCATCCATTTCCAATCGACACGGAGCCGTCAATGTTCCTGCCCCGCACGCTCGCCGCGATCCTCGTCGCCATCTCGCTCTCGCTTCCCCTTTGCGCCACCGCCCAGTCGCCGTCTTCCAACGACGAACTCCGCGCCGTCCTGCTCGAAAGCAAGGACAAGAATCGCGGCATTGCGATCTACACCAACGGCGTGACCGTCAACGCGGTGGTGGTCTCGGTCGACGACAAGTACGTGATCGCCAAGAGCCAGCAGTCGAGCAATATCGTCATCCGCCTCGACCGTATCGACGGCGTCTCGGCGTTCTTCTAGAGCGCGGAGCGATGGCCGACAAGCCGCATGCGCCGGCGTGCGAGCGCAACCGCGAGCCGATCCTCGCGGTGCTGCGCGAACACTTCGCGGACCGGCGGCGCGTGCTCGAGATCGGCAGCGGGACGGGGCAGCACGCGGTGCATTTCGCGGCCGCCCTGCCCCACCTCACCTGGCAGACGTCGGATCGCCCGGCGAACCTGCCCGGCATCCGCATGTGGCTCGACGAGGCGCAACTTCCCAACACGCCGCCGCCCGTCGACCTCGACGTGAACGGTGCGTGGCCCGCGGGGCCGTTCGACGCGGTGTTCAGCGCGAATACCTTGCACATCATGGGCTGGGACGACGTCGTGCGCCTCTTCGCAGCTCTGCCGCTTGTGGTCACCGAGGATGCCGTCCTCGCGATCTACGGCCCGTTCAACGACGCGGGGCGCCCTAATAGCGAAAGCAATGCGGCGTTCGATGCGCGGTTGCGCGCGGAACATCCGCGCCAGGGGTTGCGCGATATGCAGGCAGTGGATGCGCTCGCGCGCGCGGCGGGGTTTGCGATGGTAGAGGACCGTGCGATGCCCGCCAACAACCGCACGCTGGTGTGGCGCCGGCCAGGTGGATAGAGCGCGCGACGCGAATGCTTAGAGCGCCTTGGTGGTTGGTGGGGGTCGGCCACCGACCCATAGCTGCCGGTCGTGCCAGGTCAAAGCAGTCATTCCCAGAGCCGAACACCCCACGTCGATCGCCCTTTCGACACTTACTCCCTGAAGGCGCCCATTACCTTGGACACTCACGAACGGCTCTAGACCGTATAGCCTCATCACCGGGAACGTCCAGCTCGCGCAATTGGATTGTTCTAAGTCGCGCGGAACGGAATCGAAGAGGCGAAGACTCGAATTACTAGCTCCGGTCGCTTAAGTTGTTCGAGCATTCTCTTTACGGACGATCGGCCAAGCTCAGAGGCATGCATCGGGCCAAGAATGATTCGGTCAACGAGCCTCCAAAGAGTCGATTCGGGCGCATCACGTGCAACCTCCTTCGGCGTCAATCTAAACTGGAGCTTCGGCTCGACACCGTTGGGGCCGTTCCAATAGCTGAGCATTGACGACAGCAGGTCGCCGGGGTCTCTCTCTCGAAAATACACGACGCGCCACTCTTGCTCTTCCATGAATCCTTTGTGCTTTGAGAAGAGTGCGTGGCGTTTGATTCTCTCAATTAGATGGTGCGCACCGATGTACAGTTTGTCGTCTGGAATTCCGCTACCGGCAATGATTTTCGCGCAATGCGCAATGGTTTCACGCAACCAATGGCGGCGCTCTTCATTATCTCCATAACGGATACGCCGAACTTCAAGCGGCAATTGGTCCTCGGACTCGCCTACCCTGCCCGAGTCGAACACAATTGCCGCGCCGCGCCCGTTGCCACCGTATCCCCGCCACATTGACAACAGCCCATCGTTATCGCTTGGAGCGTGTTCAGATAGGCAGAACACATACGTATCCAGGAGATGCTTCTCTTCGTATACGCCGAAGTAATGCTCAAAGGCACGCAAAAACGTATTGCGGCGCACGTCCGTCTCAAGAGCCTTCTTAAGCTCAGCGCTGTCCTCCGTCAGATCCCTTCCCCACAGCATTCCAAACCTGATTTCATCGTGGTCGTTCATGTAAAGCGGGTTGGAGAACCAAAGCGAGCCAGACGCGAGAATCTTCTCCAGTGTCAACATTGACGTGTAATGCGCCAACAGTGGTCGCTCGTCAATCGGCCCCTCGAATAGAGGGTTGAACGCCGACGAGATGGACGCATCGGAGGTGGAGTCACTCACGAGATTCCTCACCTCGTTGATTGGGATCCTGAGCACGCAGAATGTCCGCCAGCGTAAAACCACGATCGGTCAGTTCGAATATTTCGCGTTTGTGACCAACTGCCCGAATCAGTTCATGAGCCTCGAGCTTCTCTAGCGCTTCCTTGTACTTTGCAACCGACCGGGGATCCTTCGTATTCAAGGTTTCGTTTCCCACCTGCAAGCCCCAGCCACCGATCACGTCATATTGGAGAATCCCTCCTCCACTATCGTCTCTGGACGACTCAATCAGTATCTTCTTTGCTTCAGGCGATAGATCAGAGCCTGCGGGTCGTTGTTGCACACCTGGGATGCCCACTCCTCCGGTTCGGGCGGTTACTAGGCCGTTTAGGTAGGGGTTGTCTTGTATCGCGATCCTCAAGTGACGATCAACCTTCGCCCGGAGGTCTGCTGCATTGCTGTATGTCCACACCAAACCATTGTCGTAGCACCATCGCCGAAACATCGCCAAGCCATCCAACTGCTGCGC
>CAZIZD010000175.1:0-9118 GCA_964543615.1 uncultured Alcaligenaceae bacterium
GCCCGACATCCGCGGCCGCGAGCAGATCCTGATGGTGCACATGCGCAAGGTGCCGATGTCGCCGGACGTGAAGGCCGACATCATCGCGCGCGGCACGCCGGGCATGTCCGGCGCCGACCTCGCCAACCTCGTGAACGAGGCCGCGCTCTTCGCGGCACGCTCGAGCAAGCGCCTCGTGGACATGCACGACTTCGAACGCGCCAAGGACAAGATCATGATGGGCGCCGAGCGGCGCTCGATCGTGATGCCCGAGGAGGAGCGCAGGAACACCGCGTTCCACGAGTCGGGGCACGCGATCGTCGCCAAGCTCCTGCCCAAGACCGATCCGGTGCACAAGGTCACGATCATCCCGCGCGGACGTGCGCTGGGCGTGACCATGCAGCTCCCGGAACAGGACCGCTACAGCATGGACCGCACGCACATGCTGAACGTCATCGCGGTGCTGTTCGGCGGCCGCATCGCCGAAGAGATCTTCATGAACCAGATGACGACGGGCGCTTCCAACGACTTCGAGCGCGCCACCGAAATCGCGCGCAACATGGTCACGCGCTACGGCATGTCCGACGAGCTGGGCCCGATGGTGTACGGCGAGAATGAAGGCGAGGTCTTCCTCGGCCGCTCGGTCACGACGCAAAAGAACGTGTCGGAAGCGACCATGCAGAAGGTCGACGAGGAGATCCGCAAGATCATCGACGGACAGTACGCCGTCGCGCGGCGCCTGCTCGAGGACAACCGCGAGAAGGTCGAGGCGATGGCCAAGGCGCTGCTCGAGCTCGAGACCATCGACGCCGAGCAGATCGACGACATCATGGCGGGACGTCCGCCGCGTCCGCCGCGTCCCACGCCCACGTCGACGGGGCCGTCGTCCGGCGGCGGGGCGCCGACTCCGGATCCGGCGCCGAGCGTCAAGCCCGCATAAAACGTCCGGGTGGAACGGCCCCGCGCAGCGGGGCCGTCTTTGCATGATACTTCGGTGCGGTGCACACGCCTTGGACCTTTCAGGTCCAAGGTTCATGGGCGTGGTCAACGTCACGCCCGATTCCTTCTCCGACGGCGGCCGCTTCTTCGATCCCGCGCGCGCCCTCGATCACGCGCGCAGGCTGCGCGCCGACGGCGCGCACATCCTCGACATCGGCGGCGAATCGACGCGGCCTGGCGCCGCGCCTGTATCCGAAGCCGAGGAGCTCGATCGCGTCTTGCCGCTGGTCGAGCGCCTTGCTGCCGAGGGGGCGATCGTCAGCATCGACACGATGAAGCCCGCCGTCATGCGCGCCGCGATCGACGCGGGTGCGTCGATGGTCAACGACGTCCGCGCATTGCAGGAACCCGGCGCGATGGAGGCCGCCTCGACGCACGGCGTCGCGGTATGCCTCATGCATATGCAGGGCGCGCCGCGCACGATGCAGCACGCGCCCGCGTACGACGACGTCGTGCGCGAGGTCGGCGACTTCCTGCTCGCGCGTGCGCAGGCCTGCGAGGAAGCTGGCATCGCGCGCGAACGCATCGCGATCGATCCCGGCTTCGGCTTCGGCAAGACGCTCGCGCACAATCTCGAGCTCCTGCGCGCACTTCCGGAGATCGCCGCGTTGGGCTATCCCGTGGTGGCGGGACTCTCGCGCAAGGCATCGATCGGCCGCCTGACCGGCCGTGACGTCGACGATCGGCTCGCGGGCAGCCTCGCAGCCGCGCTTGCGGCGATCGAGCGGGGCGCCTCCATCGTGCGCGTGCACGACGTGCGCGAGACGGCCGACGCGATCAAGGTGTGGCGCGCGATCACCGACGAGAATTACCAGGCCGAGGCGGGCGCATAATCAGGCCCGCAAGCACTCGAAAGACCCGCACATGCAGCGCAAATTCTTCGGCACCGACGGCATCAGGGGGCGTGTGGGCGTGCCCCCGATCACGCCCGACCTCGTGCTCAAGCTCGGCTGGGCGGCCGGGCGCACCCTCGCCTCCGCGGAGACCGCGCGCCGCGGCGACCGGCCCGGCGTTCTCATCGGCAAGGACACCCGCATCTCCGGGTATCTCATGGAAGCCGCGCTCGAGGCGGGGCTCTCGGCGGCGGGCGTCGACGTGTATCTCTGCGGTCCGCTGCCGACGGCTGGAGTCGCGTACCTCACGCGCGCGCTGCGGTTGTCCGCGGGCATCGTGATCAGCGCCTCGCACAACCCGTTCGAGGACAACGGGATGAAGTTCTTCTCGGCGAGCGGCGCCAAGCTGCCCGACGAGATCGAGCTCGCGATCGAGCGGCGGATGGAGGAGTCCCTGACCTGCGTGTCGTCGGCCGCGCTCGGCAAGGCCCGCCGCGTGGACGACGCCGGCGGACGCTACGTGGAATTCTGCAAGAGCACCTTTCCGGCGGAGCTCGACCTGCACGGCATGCGCATCGTCGTCGACTGCGCCAACGGCGCCGCATATCACGTTGCGCCACCCGTGTTCCACGAGCTCGGCGCGGACGTGGTCGCGGTGGCTTGCGAGCCCGACGGCACCAACATCAACGCGGGCAGCGGCGCCACGCATCCCGCGTTCCTCGCGGAGCAGGTGCGGGCGCACGGGGCCGACCTCGGCCTCGCGCTCGACGGCGACGCCGATCGCCTGATCATGGCCGATCGCGGCGGCACCCTGTACGACGGCGATCAGCTCCTCTACGTCATTGCCACCGACTACAAGCGCCGCAACGCGCTCACGGGCGGCGTCGTCGGAACGCAGATGAGCAACCTCGGGTTCGAGCAGGCGCTCGCCGCGCGCGACATCCCGCTCGCGCGCGCGAAGGTCGGGGACCGTTACGTCCTGGAGCAGATGATCGAGCGCAGGTGGACGCTCGGCGGCGAGAACTCCGGACACGTCATCTGCCTCGACAAGCACACGACCGGCGACGGTATCGTCGCTGCACTTGCCGTGCTGCGCGCGCTGATCGAGCAGAAGGTCACGCTCGCGCAGGCGACGGCCGACCTCCCGATGTTCCCGCAGAAGCTCATCAGTGTCCCGGTCGAGCGGGGCTTCGACTGGCACAAGAGCGATGCGGTGGTCCGGGCCGAGCGCGAGGCGGTGGCATCCTTGGGCGAGCGCGGGCGCGTGCTCCTCCGGCCCTCGGGCACCGAGCCAGTGCTGCGCGTTATGGTCGAAGCGCGCGAGGCGCATCTCGCCGAGACGCACGCGCGTGCAATCGCCGAGACCATCGCACGCGCCGCGGGCTCGCCGCTCTGATGCGCCCCGAGCGGCGGCGCCTGCTCCAGGGACTGGCGGCGCTCGCCGCCTCCGGGATCGTCCCCGGCGCGCTCGCGCAGGCGCCCCGGAATCTTGCCGGGCTGTCGAAGCCGCTCACCGGATTTGCCTACGAGGATGCGGGCCTCGCGTCGCGCATGCTCGCCGCGCTGACCGCGGCCTTCGGCGCGCAGACGCTCGAGCGCATGGCTTCCATCGCGTCGTCCACGTCTCCCGCGAACCTGGCGGACGCGTTGCGCGCGGCGAAGCTCGACGCCGCTGCCGTAAAGGTGATCGTGGCGTTGTACTCGGGTATCGTCGACACGCCTTCGGGTCCCGTGGTCTTCGCCTACGAGGATGCGCTCGCCTGGCAGGCCGTGCCCTGGACCAAGCCCAACGCCGCGTGCGGCGGCCCCACCGATTACTGGGCCTCGGCTCCCGCGGAGAAGCGCTGATGCCGCTCGAAGCGGATGTCGTCATCGTAGGCTCCGGCGTTGCGGGCGCGATCACCGGCTACACGCTCGCGCGCAGCGGCGTGAAGGTGCTGATCCTCGAAGCGGGTCCGCGCGTCGATCGCGCGAAGGCGGTCACGCTCTTTCGCAATTCGCCCACCAAGGGCCCCAACGCGCCGTATCCCGCGAACCCGAAGGTGCCGCAGCCCGAGGACGACAACATCGGCGCGTACTACGTGCAGGCCGGCCCCGTCACGTTCCGCGGACTGCAGGCGCGCGTGGTCGGCGGCACGACGTGGCATTGGGGCGGGCTTACGCTGCGTTACCGGCCGAACGACTTCGTGCTGAAGTCGAAGTTCGGCGTGGGCGTGGACTGGCCGCTCGGCTACGCGGACATCGAGCCTTGGTACGGCGAGGCCGAGCGCGAGATCGGCGTCGCGGGTCCGCCCGATTACGACTGGGGATCGCCGCGCTCCGCGCCGTATCCCATGCCGCCCATCGCTCCTACGTATCTCGACACGGTGGTCGACGCCGCGTGCCGCAAGGTCGGCCTTTCCACCGCGCCGTTCCCGCACGGGCGCAACTCGGTGGGACGCGACGGACGTCCCCCGTGCTGCGGCAACGCCTCCTGCGTTCCGATCTGTCCCATCGGCGCGAAGTACGACGCGTCGGTGCACGTGGCCAAGGCGGAGGCCGCCGGCGTGCGCGTGGAGCCGCTCGCGATCGCACACGAGGTCGTGGTCGGCAGCGACCGCAAGGTGAGTGCGATCCGCTTCAGGCGCCCCGACGGCAGCGTGGACGAAGCGCGCGGCAAGATCTTCGTCATCGCGGCGCATGCGATCGAGACGCCCAAGCTTCTCCTCATGTCGCGCGTTCCGGGCAGCGATCTCACGGTCGCGAACTCGAGCGACCAGGTGGGGCGCAACCTCCTAACGCAGCTCGATGCGGGCATGGCGGGACTCACGAGGGAGAAGATCTATCCGTACCGCGGTCCCGTCGAGACGAGCGGCATCCGCGAGTTGCGCGACGGCAGCTTTCGCAACCTCCACGGCGCGTCGGGAACGTCGCCCTCGAACGAGGGCTGGTATCGCGCGATCGGCCCGTTCAAGGCCGCGGAACGCTACGCTGCAAAGGGACTGACGGGCCCGGCGCTGGCCGCGGCGGTGAGCGATCATCTTGCGCGCGAGCTTGCGATGGGGCCGTCGGTCGAATGCCTCCCCGATCCGGACAATCGCGTCACGCTCGCGCGTGACCAGCTCGACCCTCTCGGGCTGCCGCGTCCGCGCATCGCGTTTCGCTGGAACAAGTACGAGCTCGACGGCATGAAGGTCGCAATGGAGTACGTGCTGGGCATCATGAACGCGCTCGGCGCCACCGAGACGCGGACGTTCGAGCCCTCCACCGACGGCGCGGTCATGGGGGGGACGTGCCGCATGGGCAGCGACCCCCGCACGTCCGTCGTCGACCGCAACCTGCGCACGCACGATCATCCCAACCTCTTCCTCGTCGGCTCGTCGACATTTCCGACGATCACCGCTTCGCCCCCCACGCTCACGATCGCGGCGTTCGCGCTGCGCGCGGCGCTGACGATACGGATGGAGCTCGCGGGCTAGCGCTCTTGCTCGCTCGCCACGGTCGCCGCGCGGCGCGATGCCACCCACGCATTCATGCAGGCTTCGCGCTCGGAAACGTAGGTGACGTGGATGCAGGCGCGCTCGGCCGCCGCGAGCTGCTCGTACGGGGCGCCGCCGCGCTGGAACGACACCGCAACCGCCGACAGCAGGCCGACTGCGACGAAGGCGGCAGCGGCGGCGAAGGCCGTGACGCGGAGCGAGCGTTGCTGCGGGTACGTGGACTTGTTCATGATGCTCTCCTGGGGATGACGCGGGACGATCGGCGTCGTTGGATCGCACTTTCGGCCTTGCGGGCCTTTTGAGTCCTTGAGCGGGCCTTAAAGATTCCTGAAACCTGCGTTGAGGCGCCGAGCGCCCCTTCGGGCGGGCGAGGCAGCGGTGGGCGCCTCGACTTCCGAGGGGATGCCCGATGTGAGCCACCTCACGCATCCTCGTATAATCGGCGCATGGTCGCCGTCCTTCACGCCGCGCCGCAAGCCGCCGCGCCGCAGGCCGTGGCGGCCTGGCTCGCCTCCCTCGTTCCCGATTACTCCGACGCCGAACGCGCCTCGTTTGCCGACGCGATCGAGTTTGCGCGCGCGCACACCGGCGACGTCGCGATGGCCGACGGCGAGTCCGCGCTCGACCGCGCGCTGGGCACCGCCACCATCCTCGCGGGACTCAAGCTCGACGCCGATTCGCTGCGCGCTGCGCTGCTGCTCGGCGTTCCCGTCGCGGGCACCTTCGACGCCGACGAGATCAAGGTGCGCTTCCGCGAGGACGTGGCCACGCTCGTGGCGGGCGTGGCGCGCATGGGGGGCATCCGCGCATCCGCCGAGGGCGCCACCAAGGAGGAGCGCGCCACGCAGGCCGAGAACCTGCGCAAGATGCTGCTCGCGATGGTGGAGGACATCCGCGTCGTGCTCATCAAGCTCGCCGAGCGCACGCAGGCGCTGCGCTCGCTCATGAGCGGCGACGCGCAGTGGCGCGAGCGCACGGCGCAGGAGACGCTCGAGCTCTTCGCGCCGCTCGCCAACCGGCTGGGCGTGTGGCAGTTGAAGTGGGAGCTCGAGGATCTCTCCCTGCGCGCGCTCGAGCCTTCGACCTACAAGTCGATCGCGAAGCTCCTCGACGAGCGCCGGCTCGATCGCGAGCGCTACATCGCGGACGTGGTCGCAACGCTGAAGGCCGAGCTCGCCGAAGCCGGCATCGCCGCCGAGGTCACCGGGCGGCCCAAGCACATCTACAGCATCTGGAAGAAGATGCAGCGCAAGCAGGCGGGCATCGACACGCTCTACGACATCCGCGCCGTGCGCATCCTGGTCGAATCGGTAAAGGATTGCTACACGGCGCTCGGCCTCGTGCATCATCGTTGGACGCCACTGGCGCGCGAGTTCGACGATTACATCGCGAGGCCCAAATCGAACAATTACCGCTCGTTGCACACCGCGGTGATCGGGCCCGAGGATAAACCGCTCGAGGTGCAGATCCGCACGCGCGAGATGCACCAGCACAGCGAGTACGGCGTTGCCGCGCACTGGCGCTACAAGGAGGGCGCGCAGAAGGGCGGTCGCCACGACCCTACGTTCGACGAGAAGATCGCGTGGCTGCGCCAGGTGCTCGACTGGAAGGACACGGTCGCCGATTCGAGCGAGTGGCTCGCCGCGTTCAAGGAAAGCCTCTTCACCGACGCCATCTACGTGCTGACGCCGCAGGGCAAGGTGATCGACCTTCCGCGCGGCGCCACGCCCGTGGATTTCGCGTACGCCGTGCATACCGGGCTCGGCCATCGCTGCCGCGGCGCGCGCGTCGACGGCCAGATGGTGCCGCTCAATTTCCAGCTCGCGAGCGGACAGCAGGTGGAGGTCATCGCGGCGAAGCAGGGCGGGCCATCGCGCGACTGGCTCAATCCCGACCTGGGCTACGTGCACAGCAACCGGGCGCGCTCCAAGGTGCGGCAGTGGTACAAGGCGCAGCAGCACGAGGAGACCGTCGCGCAGGGGCGCGCGCTGGTGGAGCGCGAGCTCGCGCGCCTCGGGCGCACGGCGCTCAAGCTCGATGCCGTTGCGGCGAAGGCCGGTTTCGACAAGACCGAGGAGTTCTTCGCGGCGTTCGCGCGCGACGACATCAACAGCAAGCAGGTGCAGAACGCGATCATCGCGGTGGCGCAGCCGGCGGCGGCGCCCGCCCCGCCGCCCGAACCCGAGGTCGCCACGCGCCAGAGCCGGGCCGCCGGTTCGGGCAGCGGCATTCTCGTCGTGGGCGTGGACCGCCTGCTGACGGGACTCGCCCGCTGCTGCCGTCCGGCGCCGCCCGATCCGATCGTGGGGTTCGTCACCCGCGGCAAGGGCGTGACGATCCATCGGGCGACGTGCAGCAACGTCATGCGCATGAAGAGCCAGCAGCCCGAGCGCCTCATCGACGCCAACTGGGGAGAGGCGCGCGACGAGGTGTTCCCCGTCGACATCGTGGTCGAGGCGATGGACCGCCAGGGCCTGCTGCGCGACATCTCGGAAGTGCTGTCGCGCGAGAAGATCAACGTGACCGCCGCCAACACGCTCACGAAGAACATGCACTCGCGCATGGCGTTCACCATCGAGGTGCCGAGCCTCGACGTGCTGAAGCGCGCGCTCGGCTACGTGCGCGACGTCAAGGGCGTGCTGAACGCGAGCCGGCGCTAGCCCGAAAGACCCAGGCCCGTCAGGCGGGCTCGCTCACGCTCGACGGCACCGACACCCAGATGCCGTGCAGCACGTCGAGCAGTGCGCGGATCACGGGATCGTCCTCGCGCTGATGCAGGTACAGGAACTTGAGCGTGGTCTCGAGGCGCACCTTGTTCCACAACGCGATGTCGCCCGAGGCCGCGGACTCGAGCGACAGGTCCTCGCGCATCACCGCCACCCCGCCGCCCGCCACGACGAGCGAACGCATGACCGCCTCGTTGTCGGCCTCGACGCGCAGGGCAGGCGAGCTGCCGCGCTTGGCGAACAGGTCCTCGACGAGCGAGCGCAGCGTGCTCACCTTGGGCGCGAGGATCCACGGCATCTGCACGAGCTCCTCCCACGACGCGTGGCGCAGGCGATCGCCCCACGCGGCGGGGCCGACGATCCGATAGGCATAGTTGAGGAGCGGCACGCCGGTGACTTCGGGATGCTCGAGGCTGCCGTAATAGAAGCTCGCGTCGAGCTCGCCGTCGCGGACCTTCTCGAACGCGATGCCGCTCACCTCGTGATGGATCTCCACGTCCAGCAGCGGATGCGCCTCGATGGCGCGCGCTAGGAACTCGCCGATGCGCGTGAAGTCGGGATCGGACACGGTGCCCACGCGTGCGCGTCCGACGATCTCGCCCTGGATCGCCTTGGCGCGCATGCGCAGGGATTGCGCGGCCTCGAGTACCTTTTCGGCGGCCGGCAGCAGCTTTCGGCCCGCGGCCGTCAGCACCATGCCGCTCGACACGCGCTCGAACAGCGTCACGCCCAGCTCGTCCTCGAGGGCCTTGATCTGGGCGCTCACCGCAGGCTGGCTCACGTGCAGCCGCTCGGCGGCCCGCGTGAGGTGGCCGAGCTCGGCGACGGCGGCAAAGCTGCGTAGCTGGTAGAGCTCCATGTCTCTATTTTGGTCCCTGGAACCTCTCCGTTCGAGCGGTCATCCTACCACAATGCTGCGATGCATCAATGACTTGCCGAGCGATCGGATTGTCCGATGATATTGATAGGTAACTGTGATTTGCACTCCACGGGGAGGTTCCCTATGTTTTGATTGTGCGTCGCACCAATGGCGCCACCACCAAGGCCCACGAGGTCAGGAGTCCCGTCATGAAGAATCCTCCGTTTGCCGACAAGAGCCTGC